>JBMOIK010000093.1:0-11997 GCA_049317365.1 Rectinemataceae bacterium
TCGATCCAGAGCATCTGCCCGAATCGATGGCAGACGCCGACGTGCGGGAGGCACTTGAAATCATGTCGACCTTCAGACTTTCGGACCGTGAGCGCATCCTCTACGATAGTCGTCAGGACTATGAATGGACTCGCAATGCCGAGATGGCAGAGGCGAAACAGGAAGGCATGAAGGAAGGCATGAAGGAAGGCGTGAAGGAAGGGGTGAAGATCGGCGAGAAGGAAGGCGAGGCGAAAGGCGAGAAAAAGGGCCGGGCAGATGGCGAGCGCGAAAAAGCCCTGTCCGATGCCCGGAACCTGAAGCGACTTGGCGTGAGCACGGCAATCATCGCTGAGGCGACGGGCGTGCCCCAGACCGAGGTTGAGGAGTTGTAAGTTCGGGCGTCTTCAGCCGGGACACATGCCGAGCCCTGACCCCACGCTTGCTGATATATGATGAATCATGGCAAGCCTCGAGGGTCCGATCCTCGCGTGCCGCTCCGGCTGAGCGCAAGAATGGCTTATAGCCGCAGAACCATCGCTCGAGGCCAAGACCAATCTCTCGAAAATCCTGGTCCAGGTAGAAAGTAGTCAGGAGTTCCTGATCGCCCGCGCTGGAAAGGTCATCGCCCGACTTTCTCCGGTGGCATCGCCGGAGGCAGTGCCTGGACTGTGGAGGAATCTGAAGATCGCTGAAGACTTCGACGAGCCGGACTCCGAGTTGGAAGGGCTCTTCGGCGGCGGGGTTTTTCCCCAATGAAATACTTGTTGGATACACGGACCTTCCTGTGGTGGATGCAGGATGCACCGGAGCTTCCGGCCGGCAGTCGCCGCATTTTAGGCAAGCAGACCGCCGAGGTGGCGTTTAGCGTGCTCTCAGCGTGGGAAATCGTGATCAAGGCAGGGACCGGAAAGTTGTCGTCTGTTCCTCTGGATAGCCTGGAAGAGTCAATCCAAATGCAGGGGTTTCCCGTGCTGCCCTGTGACCGGGGACTGATCGCCGCTGCGATGTACCATGATCTGGTGGTCCTTACTCGCGATCGTATGTTTGGCGGCTATGCTGTGAAGGTTTTATGGGAGTGAGCCTGACCTGAAGTAGAGGATGAGACGAGCCCGAAGGTCGGATCTCCCAACGGATTTGCGGCACGCGTGGCGGGACCAGGGGCCAACCACGCTGCGCGAAGCCCCAGTTCTCCCACATCCCCCCTCTCCTGTAATATCCTCAGATGCAGGAAATCCACCCTCCTTCCATCCCTCGAGCCGACGCCGCTTTTTTCGCCTCTCTCGGGCAGGAAACAAGGTTCATCATTGTCAGGCACGGTCAGAGCGAGGGGAATGCGCGCAGCATAGTCCAGGGGAGACTCGACCTTCCCCTCGACGCGACGGGGCGCGCCCAGGCCGCAGCCCTTGCGTCCTGGATACAGGCGCTTCAGCCAGATCTCATCCTGTCATCCCACCTCGTGCGCGCCCACGAAACTGCAACCATCCTCGGTGGCGGGAATCCCCCCCGCGTCCTTGATTCCCTGGCCGAACTCGAGGTCGGGCCCTTCCAGGGGCTCAGCTTCGGGGAAGCCCGGCGTCTCCATCCAGCAGCCTATGCGGGTTTCCTCCGCGAGAGCTGGGACGGGGTTCCGGGTGCCGAGCACTCGACCAGCCTCTACCTCAGGGCCCTCCATGCCTGGGCTGCGATGCGGGATGCCGCACTCGGCGGCGCGCGCGTCATTGTGGCCGTTTCCCATGGCGGTTTCATCCAATGGCTCATCAAGTCGACCATGGGCGTAGATTCCTGGTTGCCCCTCTTTCCCATGAGCAACTGTGGCGCAAGCGAATATCTCGCTACGCCCAGGCCGGAGGGCCTTCCTCCCCTGGTCCAGTGGAAGCGCATCGACTACCTCGCCCCTGGCCTTGAATCGGGGACGCCGCCGATTTTCTGATTTTTTTCTCCTGGAATTGAAGCACGGACGACAGCTCCCGGCGTACTAGGGCCAGGAGGTGAGAATGAAGCAATTCTCCACTGTTGTTCTTGGCAGCCTCATCGGGATGGCGGTACACGCCACGGTCCCCAGCGCGCTGCCGCTTCCCGTTTCGATGCCGGGAATCGATCCCTTCGAGGGTCTTCCTGGTTTCGAGATCACCCAGGCCGAGGCTGCATCCATCGATGGCGGTGACGTCGTGATGAGCCTCAATGCCTCGCGCACGAAGATGACGGTCAATGTCTACACCAACGACCAGGAACTGCGCCGCTTGAACCCGCAACCCTTGAAGGTCCTTGTCATGGATTCCCACAACAGGATCGTCGAGACGATCAAGGCTCCCTTCATGCCGGCTCCCGGCTCCGCCAAGCCCGCCATGGACGGCCCCTTCACCTCGAAGCCGGCTTCCTTTCCCGCAGGCCTCTGGAGTGTCACCGGCGTGAAGACTGCAACCGGCAGCCAGGCCAAGTACGGTCCGAACATCATCAATACCAATGCTGTCGGCACGGTCAGGGTCTACGACACGAACGGTACCTTCCTCGGAGAGTCCGCCGATGTCGGCTACGCCATCCATTCCAACACCAATGGCTTTGCCGTCTCGAAATCCTACGGATGCGTCATCATCGGACAGAATGACAACGCTGTACTGGGGAACATCCTCCGGTCGGACGCTGCCAGCGCGACACTACCCGGAAACCGCAACGGCAGGCCAGTCCAGCTTTTCTGCGCAGGAGATTTCTGAGGATCCTGGCGGCTCGTCCGGAGGGGACGGGCCGCCCTTTACCGGCCGGAGGCGCGAAAAGCCGGCCGGATCTTCCCTCCCTTCGCCCAGGCGGGAGGGCCAGCCAAGAAGGAGGCAGCTATCATGATGATAACTATGAATGGTTTAGGCGATGGTGCCCCGGCAGTCCGCCGGCCGGCCTTCCGGCTTAGCCCGGGGAAGTACAGGGCAGTACTGCTCGCCATGGCCCTTTCGGCAAGCTCCGTGCTCGCCGAAGGTTCCGGATGGCTTGACGCCGGAGCGGGGCTTCCGGGAAAAGCGACCGGCGAAACGGCTCCTGCCCCATCCTCCCTTCCTGTCCTGCCCCTGCGCACGGCCTGGATGGATGCAGGCGCTGGAATGCCCGAGGTCAGGGCCCTGGCCCACGACGCCGACGCCATCCACTGGGCAGAGTGGAAATCCGAGGCTCCCTTCTCGGTGGATTGGACCTCCGCAAAGCTCGAGATGCACCCGGATGCTGACTATGACACCTGGCTTTTGAATTTTGCGATCGACAAGCAGGGCGTGGCCGGGGTGAAGGAATACACGAAGGGAAAAGGCGGGGTCGGTGAGCTGGCAGTCTTCGGCATCCTCCGGGGCGAGGATATCGTCTATCTCTCGCGGCGGCAGAGTGGCGGCAGGGACCTTTCCTACTCCTATGCGACTCTCGAAAAGAGGGATGGAGAGTGGCACTCGAGGTCAGGCGCCGATTCCAGGATCTACCGGCGCGCGGCGGATGGAGGGATCGAGATCGTCTGGCAGGGATCCAAGGTCACTGAAATCGCTGCCTACCATCCCGATGGAACAGCCACCACGACTCGCAACGGAACCATGACGGGTTCGGGCTCCTTCAGCCGAACCGGCGGTTCTGGCGACCTTGTCTGGATCGAGCGAGAAAGCTCGGACTCAGATGGCTCCGGACAGATCGAGTTCACCTTTACGCCAGGGCCGGCCGGGGGCTTCGGGCTCAGCGTCGGAGGCCCCGAGCCGATCGCCAGTGCGAAATTCGAGGGCATACAGGCACTGCGCTCGGGTGATCCCCTGGAGAACCTCGCGATAGCCGACCTGATCCTGGGCTACAGCCGTCGGGCGACACCGGTACTCGTCTGGTCCATCCTCGGCGTCTATCCCGCGGTCGCCGGCAGGTGATGGCCAGGATCAAGTCGGTCTCGTGATCCTGGGCCCGCCCTTGCCCGGCGCCACCCGAACCCGAGAGAGGCGCCGGGATGCAAGGCGCGCCAGTCCGGCCAGGTCGGGGCAGGGCGGATGGAGGAGCAGTTCGGCATCGTAACTGAGCTCGAGGTCGGTCGACTGTCCTTCCGCGATGGCCCTGCCCCAGGCCCCCTCGAAGCGTATGATGTCGCGGACGAGGGGCAGGAGCGAAGCCTTGCCCCTGCCCGTGTATTCCAGCTCGACGAAGGCAAGCTGCAGGGGCTCCGGATTCCCGTCCCCGCCCTTCCTGCCCTGGGACCACTCGGCGAAGCGGGCCAGGAAGGTGGCGGGCCTGGTACGGAGGGGAGCCAGGACGCGGAGGAACCAGGAGACGGCACGCCCCCGCGTGTAGAAAAGGTCGCAGGCTGCTGCCAGCCCAGCCGCCCTGGCCATGTCGGATTCAGGGAAACTTGCCGAAGCGACGAGGAGGTGGGGGGCGCCTTCCTGGACGCGCATCCCAAACTCCTCACAATTGTTCGCAAGTTCCGTGCCCGGCAGCACGGCCAGGGGGAAGATGTCGAGGTGGTTGGGCTGGAGGCCCAGGGCGTAGTCGATGCTTTTCCGGAAGCCGGGCAGGTCGTCCCCGGGGAGACCGTACATGAGGTCGAGGCCCCAGGTGACCCCCTCGGCGTCCAGGAGGGCCAGCTTCCCGGCGAAGGCTTCCGGATCGAAGCCCGGCCTGCCCACCCGCTCGAGGACCTCCCTTTGCGCGCTCTGGAGCCCGATCTGGATGGAGATGTCAATGGCGGCGAAGGCCTTGGCCAAGGCGCGGTCGAGGAGCTCCGCGCGGGCCTCGACGCGGAAGGAGATGCCCTTCCCGAGCTGGGCGAAAAGTCCGAGAAGTTCAAGCGCTCGCTTTCGGTTCCAGTCGAAGGTGGGGTCGAGGACGAAGATGCGCCTGACCCCCGATTTCACGAAGTGTCTGAGCTCCTCGCCCAGCCGCTCGAGGGGAAAGGTCCGCACGCCCCCGATTCCGCGGCCTTCATAGCAATAGGTACAATGAAAGGGACAGCCCCGCGACAGTTCCCAGGAGACTTCCCCGTAGGCCCCCGGTGCAGGGGCTGTCAGCGTGTCGAAAGCCAGCGGACCCGGCCCGGTGGAGGCTCGCGCCTTGGCGGCCGGCCGGGAGGGTGCAGTCCCCGAGGGTGCCAGCCACGGCGAGACCAGATGCGTGACAGAAACCGCGGGGGCTGGGCGGAAGGCGGAGGCGCCGCCGAACTCGCCCTCCGGCAGGGCGATACCTGGCAGGCTGGCCAAAGCGGCCCTGCCTGCCCTGCCCTCTGCGGAGGGCGCCTTCGCGAGGACCGCGAGGGCTTCTACACAGCTTTCCTCGCCCTCGCCGACGACCACGAAATCGAAGCCAGCCTCCGACATGAGACCGAAGGGGTCGGCTGTCGCCTCGGGGCCTCCCGCGAAGAGCCAGGTCGCCGGGATCCGCGAACGGAGTCCCTTCGCGAGCGCCGCCATGAAGCTGCGGTTCCACAGGTAGACGGAGAAGCCCACGAACTCAGGAGCAGCCTCGGTGAGGCGGTCGATGATGAACGTGCATGTTGCTTCTCCAGTGGCGTCGAAGGAGAGGACCTCCACCGGAGGGGAGAAACGGCCCTCCCTGGCAGCTGCCTCGATGGCGGCCGCGACGCTGGCGATGCCGAGCTGGTTGGTCTGGCCGCGGAAGCCGGCACCGGAGGCGACGAGGATGACGCGTCCGGCCGCCTGGTCCCGGCCAGGCACTTGGGATCAGCCCCTTGAGCCGGTCAGGCCGGTTGCGCCTACCAAGGTGGCGAAGGCGGCACGATCGAGGACCCTGCCGGGTTCCGCGCGAGCCATGTCGACCCATTCCATGAGGTTGTTGGGCCTGCCTTCTCCCAAGAGCGGCCATGGCGGGGGCGGGGCATTCCAGTTCCCGTCCGGGCCACGCATGTGGGAGCGGTCCGAGGAAAGGTCATTGACAAAATTGCTTGCTTCCACGAGGCGGAACTTCGGGGCCATGCTCGCCGGCAGGCCGCCGTCGAAGGAGAGCTCGAGCCAGCGGGCGGCAGCGCAGGGAAAGGCGAGGCGGCTGTCGAGGTCACAGACCAGGAGGCCTGTTTCATCGCGTATCAGCGCGGCCACATGGTAGTCCCATGACACTTCTCCGCTGTCACCCCGGCCCGCGCGTTGATGGAACATGCCAAAGCTGCGGTCGGCGTTCGAGATGATGAGGCCCCAGGCCTCCCTGCCCTGCAGCTCGGGCCGCAAGAGGAAGCGCGCGATGTTTTCCTCGCACCAGAAGGCTGTGTATTCACAGCCCTGCCGGGGCGGAAGCCAGGAAATCGCCTTGGGCTCCCCCGTCGTGCCGCGGGGAGTCCCCCCAAAGGAGGCACTCACGCCTGGCCTCCGTCTCGTCGGTCGAACTCGCGCAGGGTGGTATCGGGTACGATGATGTCCTCGTTGGTCTTGGCGCTCGAAGGCGCCCATGAGATGACCTCGCTCTTGAGGAGCTTGGCAAGCATGAGATCGGTATCCTCGAGGGGGAAGCCCATCCTCGAGTTGGCCCAGATGCGGAAGTCGCGGATGGAGATCTTGAGCCTCCCGTCGAAAATCTTCTGACCCTTTTTGTAGGCGAAGTCGACGAGGCCCCAGAGGAAGCGCTCGCGGGGCCCGAACTCGATGAGTTCCCCGATGGTCGCGTTCGAGTTCCTGATGCGGTCCGAAAGCATCTTTATTATCTTGAGGGCGAACTTCCCGTTGGTGAGGATCAGCTTCTCGAAGGTAGTGCCGTCTATGGCCATGAACTTCGAGGTTTTCACTGCAATCGCCGTGGCCGAGCGGGGCCTGCCGTCGATCAGGGCCATCTCGCCGAAAATGTCGTTGACCTCCGAGACCGATTTCAGGACAGTCTCGCTCTTTCCCACCTTCTTGCGGAGCTCAATCTCCCCTTCGATCAGGATGAACATGAGGTCACCCGCGCCGCCTTCCTTGAAGATGACATCGCCCACTTGAGCGATGCGCGTATGCCCTAGTTCCATACCCTCATTTTACCCGAGCGGGCCATTACGGGCAATGGCTGTGCAGAGCTGCCACAGGAGGATGGCGCCAGCCGCCGCCACGTTGAGGGAATCGGGGCCGGGAGCCATGTCTATCCTTACCGATTCGTCGCATTCCCGGAGCCATTCCGCTCCGAGTCCCTCGTATTCAGCGCCCAGGGCGAGGATCCGTGGCCCTCGGGGGCTCCAGTCCGCCACATCGATGGCTGATGCGCCGAGGACGGCAGCAGTCAGCGAGTAGCCGGCCGAGCGGTAGGCTGCGAGGTCGGAAGGCGAGGCAAGTCGTACATGGGGCATTTCGAAGGCAGCGCCCATCGAGACCCGGGCGACCCTCCGCGAAAGGAAATCCGCGCAGGTCGGCCCAAGGAGGACAGCCCCGACACCGAAGGCGGCGGCGCTCCGGACAAGGGCACCGAGGTTTTCCTGGTCCCGTGTCTCAGGAAGGAGGAGGAGGGGAGGCTTCCCCGCAACGAGGAGCTCCTCCAAAAGGGCCGCCGCCGCCTTCGCCGGCGGGCGCCGGGCTACCGCGATGACGCCCCTGTGGAAGGGGTAGCCGGCCAGCGTCGAGAGCTCCCCCTCCGAAAGGGCTTCGATGGGGCAGCGACCAGCTACGAGGGGCAGGAGCCGGGCTGCCGTCTCCCCTGTTGCGTAGACGCCAAGGAGCCCTGGGCCATGCGAAGAAAGAAGGCGCTCCACCATGAGGCGCCCTTCGGCGACGATCAGGCCCTCGGCCTCGAGGCCGCGGCCAAGGAGGCCGGAAATATCAAGTGCGTGGCGCACTCTGGCCGGCTATTTCCTTTCCTCCATCATCGCGTAATCGCGCGCGTCTTCGCCGGTGTAGATCTGTCTCGGTCGGACGATCTTGAGATCCTCGTCCTCCATCATCTCCATCCACTGCGCCACCCAGCCCACCGAGCGCGGGATGGCGAACATGACGGTGAAGATGTTGGTCGGAAGCTTCATGGCCTGGTAGATGAGGCCGGAATAGAAATCCACGTTCGGGTAGAGCTTGCGGGAGATGAAGTACTCGTCGTGGAGGGCGATCTCCTCGAGTTTGAGGGCTATGTCCAGAAGGGGACTGGCGCCGGTGAACGCGAAGACCTCGTGGGCCATCTTCTTGATGATCTGCCCGCGGGGGTCGAAGTTCTTGTACACCCGGTGGCCGAAGCCCATGAGCTTGGCCTCCCCGCGCTTGACGCCGTCTATGAAGGCCGGGACCCTGCCTGTGCTGCCGATCTGCTCGAGCATGGTGAGGACGGCCTCGTTTGCGCCGCCGTGGAGGGGGCCGTAGAGGGCTGCCGCAGCACCCGCGAGCGAGGAGTAGGGATCGGCCTGGGAAGAGCCAATTACCCGCATCGTGCTCGTCGAGCAGTTCTGCTCGTGGTCGGCGTGCAGGATGAACAGGACGTTGAGCGCCTTCACCAGGATCGGGTCGGGATAGTAGTGGTGCTCGTTCATGCGGAACATCATGCGCAGGTAGTTGCCGATGTAGTCGAGTTCGTCATCCGGCAGGTTGAGGGGCCAGCCCTGGTTGATGCGGTAGGTGAAGGCTCCGACGGTCGCCACCTTTCCGATGATGCGCTTGGCCTGGAGGAGGCGGTTCTCCGGATCGTGGGTATGGCGCGAGTCGGGATACAGCGAACCCAGGGCGCTTATCGCCCCTATGAACACGCTCATGGGGTGCGCCGAGTGGCGGAAGCTCTCGATGAGGCGCTGCGCATTGGTGTGGAGGAGGGTGTGGTGGTTGATGTCGAAGGCCCACTGCTCAAGCTGGATCTTGTTCGGGAGCTGCCCGAAGATCAGGAGGTACGCGGTCTCCATGAAGGTTGAGTGGGCTGCCAGCTGCTCGATGGGATAGCCCCGGTAGCGCAGGACCCCCGCGTCGCCGTCGAGATAGGTGATGGCCGACCGCGCCGTAGCCGTGTTGAGCAGCGCCGGGTCGTAGGTGAGGAGGCCGAAGTCATCCTTGCCGGCCTTGATGGCGCGGAGGTCGATGGCTCGTATGGTACCGTCGACGATGGGAATATCGTAGACCTTGCCCGTCCTGTTGTCCGTGATGGAAAGCGAATCCTTGCCCATGTCGGTTCCAGGCCTACATGGACAGCGCGGGCCGGGAAGCCACGCGTCCGATGGATGGCGCAGCGTCCCCGGCCCTGGCCATCTGCCAGTCGATATTCCTCATCCCCTCGCCGTCAAGCTCGACTAGCGGGGTCTGCACCTTCCTCTTCATCAGGGACACTCCTTGGAACGCCGTGGGGTATTCGACTCGCCGTGAGCTTCCAGCAGGTGCCGGACCGCGCCGTGGCCATTATTCGATTTCCTTGATAGGTATACGCGACGATTCAGTCATCGCGCAACCCAAAAAAAGCTTTGAGGAGACTTGCGGCTCCGGGCGCGCCATCGGCAGAACGCAATCCGGCACGCCTCCTGGAGAATCCATGAGCATCGATTTCAGCGAAGTCATCGAGCGGAGGGACAGCGACTCGATAAAATGGACCCGCTATGGCCGCGATGTCCTGCCGCTCTGGGTGGCAGACATGGACTTCCGCGCCCCAGAGCCCATCCTGGAAGCCCTGCGGAGCGCTGTCGGCCATGGGATCTTCGGTTATGCCGATGCCAGTCCCGGTCTCCGCCAGGCGGTTGCCGCCCGCATGGGGAGGCTCTACGCCTGGGATGTGGACCCCGCCTGGGTCGTCGCTGTGCCCGGACTCGTGAGCGGCTTCACAGCCGCCGCCGCTGCCCTCTGCTCCCCTGGCGAGGGCTACCTCATCCAGCCCCCGGTGTACATGCCCTTCAATGACCTCGGCGAGGGCCTCGGCCTGCTGCGCCAGGACGCTCCGCTCGAGCTGGACCCCTCATCTGACCTTGTGCAGTACCGCATCGACTGGGAAGCCTTCGAGGGAGCCTTCGGCACGGGTGGTGCCCGTACTGCCATGTTCCTCCTCTGCGACCCTCACAACCCTGTGGGAATGGCCTGGGGGGAGGCCGAGCAGCTCAGGATGGCAGAAACCGCGATCGGACGGGGGGCCGTGGTGGTCTCGGACGAGATCCACGCCGAGCTCCTCCTCGACGGTACGATGCATCGGCCGGTGGCTGCTCGCTCCGAGGGGATCGCCAAAGGCAGCATCACCCTTGTCGCCCCCTCGAAGACCTTCAACATAGCGGGGCTGTTCTGTGGCTTCGCGATCATCCCCGACGCGGCCCTCCGCTCGGCCTTCACGGGCGCGGCCAATCGAATGACCCTCCATTGCTCAAGCCTTTCCCTGGTGGCCGCCGAGGCCGCCTATTCCGGCAGCTGCGATGAATGGCTCGCTGAGCTCCTGGTCTACCTCGCGGGCAACCGCGACTTTGTTACGGACTTCACCAGCAGGCGCCTGAGCCTTCTCAGGACCAGCCGCCCCGAGGCGACCTATCTGGCCTGGCTCGATGCCAGCGCCCTCGTCCGCGATCGCGGGGTCCTGGATCCCTTCCGCTTCTTTCTGGAAAAGGCCCGGGTCGCCCTCAACGACGGGAAAGCCTTCGGCCTGGGGGGGGCAGGATTCCTCAGGCTCAACTTCGCCTGCCCGAGGTCAACCCTCGAAGAGGCGCTCGGAAGGATGGCGGATGCAGTCGAGTCGCTGCCCTGATCCGTCGCATCTGCCAATGACGATCGCCGCAGCGGTTCCCGCCTGGAAGAAGCAAAAGACCGCCCCGGCTGGACCGGGGCGGTTGCGGATCGATTCAGAAAATCCTGTGGCTCTATTTTAGGCCGTCGAGGACCTTTTTCGCGTCTTTGTTGCCCATCGAAACGGCCTTGCTGAGGTCGGCGCGGGCGAGATCTGCGCGCTTTGTGTCCTTGTACAGCTCGCCCCGGAAGTACCAGGCGTCCGAGTTCGGATCGGGCAGGCTGCCCTTGGCGGCGAGCTCAATATACTCGCTGAAGAGCTTCTCGGCCTTTTTCCGGTCCTGCCCCGCGATTCCGGGTATGGTCTGCCAGAACCTGCCAAGCGCAAGGATCGGGCCTCCGTTGTCGTATAACTTGTCCGAGCGGTAGGCGTTCTCGAAGCCCTTCTGGGTCTTGTCCTTGAGCCCCTCGGCCAGGGCAGTCAGGATGCTGACGCAGTCGGCGTAGGTTCCGACGCAGAGACCGTACCAGTACCAGCCCTCGATACCGCCGTCGTTGAGCTTGAAGGCGATTTCGCCGTACTTCATGCCGTCCTTTGCGACCGCCTTGGCCGTAGGCTTCCAGTTGGCCTGCTCGTCGCTGACAACCTGGTCCCCGTACTTGCGCGCCGCCTGGGCGGCCTTCCAGTTGGCGGAATAGTCCGAGGGTGCGGCGACTGCGGCCTTGATCGCCGTGTCGTAGGTCGTCTTGAGCTCCTCGACAGAGGCGGCGGAAACCGCGACGAAGGAGAGGGCGAGCGACATCGAGCAGATGGCCAGGATCTTTCTCATGCAAGGTCCTCCTTGGGAGTGGAAGCAATGGATCGGCACAGACTAAACGCAGGAAGCCCCGCGGTCAAGGAAACTCGGCATCTGGTTCCTGTCATTGTGCCGCTCGACCCTGATCATTATTCTGTTACTTGAGACAAAATATTGCTTGTTATCCCCTATGCTAGGGGTTATAATAGTTCCCGAGCGATTACGCTCAATGAGGAGGATATTCCATGAAGAAGCTTCTGGCTGTCGCCCTTTTAGTGGCGCTTGTCGCTGCTGGTGCAAGTGCCCAGCTCATGTTTGGTGCCACGGGTGATCTTCACATCGGCGATAGCGATCTTAATGATGCGATCAACGACCCCAACGTCCTGATGAATCAGTTCCAGAAGGGCGACGGCGTCTATATCGGTGGCTTCGCAGAGCTGGCCTTTGGCAATCTCGGTTTTGGCGGTTCTGGCACCTTCTCCTTCCCCACCGATTATTTCAACAACGAATGGATGGTCTATGATGTAACCGGCTACGTCTCCTACCACCTCTTCGGTGCCCGCTTCTTCCTCGATCCCTTTGTGGAAGTGGGCGGCGGATATACTGCCTCCGATTATGCAGACCCTAGCAACAGTCCGAATCCCGAT
>JBMOIK010000094.1:0-11931 GCA_049317365.1 Rectinemataceae bacterium
CGGGCGAGGATGATGCTCTCGGTGGTGAACTCCTCCTCGAGCATCGCGTTGAGGATCGGGGCTATCGTCTTGTCGATGCTGTCCTTGTGATCGGCATCGAGCACTGTGCGGCGATATTCCGGGTTGAGATACCAGACTTCGAAGCCCCTCGCGCTCTTGTTGAAGGAGGCGTTGGCATGGATGGAAACATAGATGATCGCCTCACGCTCTCCAAGATCGACGTCATTCGCCATCTCGACGCGTTTTTCGAGCGTCGGATAGGTATCTCCTTCCCTGGAAAGGAGCACGCGCTTATCGGGGAAGCGGGCCTTCAGTGCGTCCCGGACCTTCCGACCCACCTCGAGGGCGAGGTCCTTCTCGACGACGCGGAGGGTCTTTCCCCCGATCTGGTGCTCCCCGATCGCTCCTGTATCCTTGCCTCCATGGCCCGGATCGATAAGGATGGCTGCCACCGAGAAATGCGTGGCGCGCGCAGCCTCGGATGCACCGAAGCGGGTGGAGAAGGAGCTCAGGGCCTGATCCGGGAGGAGGGGACCTGTCTCCCCGTTCGCAGGAGCCGGAATCGACAGCGACTCGGAATAGTTCCAAAGTGCCACAGGCACATCCAGGGCAAAGGAGATTCGGTCGCCACCGCGTTCGAAGCTGCCGGAACCAGTGAGGGGATCCCAGGAAAGGCGGGCCTTGAGCCGCTCAGCGGCAGCCGCGAGACCGATGCCGGCGGCAGCCTTAGGCTCGTTTTCGGCGGCAGCCAGGGGGAGGGGGAGGGCCACAAGGAATAAAAAAATTGTGAGGCAGGCGAAAAGCGGCTTGAGTCGCTTCACGCAGTCCGGCTCCCCGCCCCTTCGGCGTCCAGGACATAGAGACCTGCAGAAGCGCCACCCCGGACCAGGGCTTTCCAGAAGGGCCCGGCGAGGGCCCGGCCCGTGCCTGAAGGGGCGCTTCCCTTGGCAGCAGCGGTCATGAGGGTTGCCCCGGCCAGTCCGCAGGCGAGTTCGGCCGACTCTGCCAGGCTTCGACCAGCCCAGTCGCGTCCGTGGAAAGAGGCAGCCTGGCTGAGGGAGGCGACCCTGAGGATCTGGGACTCCTGGCCAGGTTGCACGGAGGCGGGAAGGTACTCGGGCAGGTTCTCGATCAGGGAGGCCAGGTCTGGAGGCAGCTCGAAGGCTGAAGGAGGCCAGGCCGCTGGGGGATCGGACGCGAGAAAAGCGTCGGTCTCGGGGTTGGGTGTTTCCAGCCTGACGACGATGCCCCGGATCGCCGCTTCGGCACGGGCCCTCGCCTCCTCTATGCTTTCAGCCTGGGAAATGAGGTTCCCGCACTTCTCGACATTGTTGGAGGGAAAGACAACTTCGTCGCCGGGCCTGACCCGGACGAAAAGTTCCTTGATGCCAGGGGAAGCCTTGGCGGCACGGAGGCCCCAAATGCCGGCAACCCGGCCGGGGATCGACATGAAGGCCCGCTCCGCCGAGCTGCCGCCGCGATCCACGAAGTCGGCGGGAGGGCGGAGCCCGGCGGCCACGAGGAGGGCATCGCGGGTGAGGTCATGACCCGAGGCATAGGGCCAGGTCCAGCCCGACATGTAGCCGCCAGAAAGCCTCGCCGCGATCTCCCCGATAAACGGTCCTCCCCTCGAGGGACACCACTTCATGTCGCCCTTGGCAGCACCATGACTGAGCCCGAGGGCCCGGGCCCCAGCCACGAAGACGCGGAGAACCTCTTCCCGGATCGCAGGAGCGATGGTGGAGGGCATGGTATGCCCCAGCTCGACAAAGTAGGGGGCAAAGTGGATGTGGCGGTCGGCAAAACCCCTGATCCTGAACTCACCATCGTAGACAAGGGCATCGATGGAAAACTCGGGGCCCTCGATATACTCCTCGACAATGGCGCGGCCGCTCCTGCTCAGGGGGAGGGCCGCCTCGATGGCCTTCCGGAGCTCGGGGAGGCTGGTGGCAAGGCGGCAGCCGCGGGCCCCCATGTTGTCGGCGGGCTTTACCACGAGGGGGAGCTCGAGTCCTTCGGGGAGGGACGCAGAGGGGGCCATGGGGGCACTGAACTCGGCGAAGCGCGGCGAGGGAAGGCCGGCCGAGGCAAAGCGGGCGCGCATGACGAGCTTGTCCGAGGCAGCCTGGGCTGCTTCGGGGCAATGGCCGGGGAGACCGAGTTCGTGGGCCAGGAAGGCCACGGCGGTTGAGAAATCGGTGCCTGCCGTAAAGACAGCGTCGAGCCCAGAACGGGTCTGCACTCCCTTGGCCGCCTCAAGGAGTCCGCTCTGGTCCTTGAGATCGACGTGATGGAAGGCGTCGCAGTCGGCAACCCCCGGAGCCGCAGGATTGCCGTCAGCCGCGACAACCCTCCAGCCGAGTTCGTGCGCAGCTGCGATGGCGGGCATCTGCATCACCCCGGCACCTAGAATGAAGACTGTCATGGGAGCCACTCTATCAGGGCAGGCGGGAACCGGCGAGGGGCGAGGGATCGGTGCTTCCCATGATCGCCCTGACCGCACTTTCGGTGGAAGGAACCGCCCTACCCTGTTCCGTGTCGGGTGCCGTCTTCCGTGCGTAGATCTCGAAGGTATCGCCGAGGCCGAGGAGCCGCGAGACGAGGCCCAGCACAGCCAGCACCAGGCGGAGGGGCAGACCCTGGAACCTGGCCCTGCTGCCCGCGCCAAGGCGCCTGGCAAGGGGAAAGCGCTCGGGGTGATGGCCTGTCATCCTGATCCTTTCCAGCTTGAAACCATGGGCAGAGAGGATGTTTCGCACGCGGGAGGGCTCCCAGATCGTGAAGTGGTCCTCAGGGCTGGACTGGAAAAAAGAGTTCCTCGAAAGCCGCGCAGACACTCCCTCGCCTGAGGGGGTCGAGAGGGCCAGGATGCCACCGGAACGGAGGAGGGCCGACGCGTTCCTGAGAACGGCATCGACGTTGTCGAAATGCTCGATCACGTACCACATCGACAGGGCATCGAAGGGACCGCTGAGGCTCTCCACGACACTGCTGTCAGAGAAATCCCCCACGATGGCAGGCAGTCCAAGCTTGTCCCTGACATAGCGGGCGGCGTCGACCGAGATGTCGATTCCATAGGCCTCGTGACCGTGCCCACGGGCAGCCTCCATGAAGGGCCCGTAGGCGCAACCCACGTCGAGAAGCGACAATCCCTTCGTCTGGCCCTTCGTCTGGCCCTTCGTCTGGCCCTTCGCCCGGCCCTTCGCCCGGCCCGGGGTCTGGCCTGCTGGGCCAGTGGCTGCGCCAGCGAGGGCCTCGATGCGCTCGAGCCGTCCCTCGGCCATCGCAACGAGGCTAGACCAGTCGTCGAGGTAGCTCCTCCCGTACTGCCTGCGGTACTCCTCGAAAAAGTAGTCCTTGGTGTAGGGGGCGGAACGCTTCGAGCCAAAGCGCGTAAGGTAGAGCATCCCGCAGGAGGGACAGCGGAAATAGCTCCGTGAAGGGCTGCGCCAGAGGGCCAGGCGTTCGCGACAACCGCAGGCTGGGCAGTTCACGGGGCCAGAAACTTCCAGGCTACCTACGAAGGCCGCAAGGGATTCGGGCTCCCTCGGAAGGATGGCCGCTACGCTGGCCAGGACCGGTACCGGGTTGTGGAGGAATCGGGCGAGGGCTCCCCGCCGCGCACGTCTGACCCCCAGTTCGGGGAAGCCTGCGACGCGCGAAAGGCGCTGGTGGTAGGCACTCGGATTGAGGAGGATTACCCCGCATCCCGCCCAGGCAGCCTCGTAGGCAGTGAGCCCGAACTGTGTAAGCACGAGGTCCCAGGTATGGAGGTGCTCCTTGAGATCCTGCACGGCGCCAATGACCGTGACACCCTCGAGTCCCTGATGGGGCATGCCAGCATTGAGGGCCCCTGACACGATGGTGAGGTCCGAAGCCTGGACGAGCCCGGTAGCAAGGAGATCCCTGGCCAGGGGGATGGACAGACCCGCAGGGTCCTCCCCACCAAAGGAGAGGAGGATCCTGCGGAAGGCCGTGGGTTTTGGGCGTCGCTTCTGGGGAAGGTCGAGAAAGCCAGCCGAAACGCGGTTGGCGGCAGGAAGCTTCTGGTCAAAGCTGCGCTTCGCCCGGGGGAGGATGTCGATGAGGTAGGTGGCTGCCGACCGGGCAGCTCCGCCCTCGTCGAGGGCCAGGACCGGGGCGAGACTCTCCCAGAATCTCAGTTCCTCGAGGGAGCTGGCCCGGCGGTCGAGGACGACGAGGTCCGCTCCGAAGGCCTGGCTCGGCTCGTCGATGATCCTGATGCCCTCAAGCTCACGGGAGTACACGAGGGTGAGTTCGGCAGCACTCCAGGAATCACTCGTCTTGGCTGCGGGCAGGTACACCGCAGCCGCCGGACCGAGGGCGCGGGCGAGCCGGAAGCAGCGGACTATGTGGCCCGAGCCGTTGCCCTTCGCCACCGAAGGGACGATCACGATGTGCATGGTCAGATTCCCGCCTTTGCCTGGTTTCCGGAAGCGGAACGCAGAGCGTCGAGGATGGTCTGGCTCGGTATGGGCGAACCGTCGTAGTAGGCACCGTACAGGCGCAACACTATATCGTAATCCTCTGGAAGGTCGACTGTCACCCTGCCTGTGGGGAAGCGGAACGCCGCCGGAGCCTCGGGACGGTCGATCGAGAAGCGGTCGGGATTGCGGTAGAGGTGGGGACAGACATGCTCGCGCTCGTCCGGAGCCGCAGCCTCGCGCTCGGCCCTGAGGAGGGCGGCCGCCGAGACCAGCTCGACTCCCATCCCGAGGGGAAGGCCGGAGTAGCTTGAATAGTCGAAGCCCAGTCCACCGCGCAGCCTGATGAGTTCTGCCGCCGCCTCGTGGCAGACCAGGGGGTTGTCTCCTGTGGCGCGGAGCACCAGCCCGTCTCCGAGGCCGAAGGCCCTGATGGCATCGCAGTAGCGGGAAAGGACATCCTCGGCCGAACCCACCACGAGGGCAAAGCCGTTCCTCGCCGCGACCGGCCCCAGCTCAGGAGCGCTGGCTGCGTCGGTGGCCAGTATCCGGTAATCCGCCGGCACGAGGGACAGCCGCGCGAGGGCCATGTCGAGCAGGGTCGCCCCACCCAATGGCAGGAGCATCTTCCGGGGAAGCCGCGTCGAACCCAGGCGTGCCTGCACGATGATGCCCAAGGGGCCAGTTGCCAAGGGACCAGCGGCTGAGGAGCCGGCGGCTGAGGAGCCGGCGGCTGAGGAGCCGGCGGCCACCGACGGGACAGGATCACTGGCACTCACCGTGCGTCGTCCTCCCAGAGATCGACGAGGCTGTTTGCGTCCGAGCAGAAGCGGTAGCGGTTGAGCGCCACCCACTCGCGGGCTGCCTTGAATTCGGCGAGGGCCTGGAGGGGTTCGCGCCTCCTTGACAGGAGGTACTCGAGGCGGCGGCGGCGGGAAAGGACCGCCGTGTCACCCCGGAACTGCGGAGCCACGTTCTTGAGCCAGAACCAGCGGTAGTCCGCGTCGATCGACTCGTCAGCCTCGGGCGGGGCTTCGTCATAATTGACACGGAGGGCCTGGGCGAGACGGATCTCCTCCCCCCAGAGCCAGGCACGGAAGCCGAAGTCGAGGCGCTGCCAGAAGGGGTTGGCCAGTCGGCCATCGTAGCCGCCCAGGAGGGTGAAGCGCTCCTTCGAATAGATGCCGCAGTAGTCAAATGGATACAGGCTTGCCGTAGCGTCCTTGCCAGCCGACAGAGGGAGGATCTTGAGGCTCGAGTGGTGGAGGGCGGGCGTTGCTGCGGTGGGTATCGGCTCTCCCTTGCCAGAGGTCAGGAAGGGCGCAAGGCAGAGGAGATCCTGCTCCACCAGGCGCTCGAAGAAACGCCCCGAGAGGCCGGCGGTCGACAGGCCCATGTCGTTCCACAGGACAAACACGTAGGGTGCGCTCGATTCCCGGATCGCGATGTTGACGCGGGTTCCCATGTCGGCCGGAGCGCCGAGCACGATGAAGCGAAGCCTGGGAAAGCGCTGGCACAGTGTCTCGACGTCGAAGAGCTCGCCCTTTTCCTCGACGCAGAGGATGGAGTCAAAGCCAAGCTTGTCGAAATCGCGGAGGGTCTCGCTGCGGAAGAGCCTCGGACCCCGGTCAAGGATGACGAGGGAGACCGGCACGCCTGGGGGACCGGCAGTACCGCGCGAGCCCCCCACGACCGTGTAGGGCACAGCGCCGTCGCTAAGCGTTATAGGTATAGTATTCATCGCAGTCCCTGCAGGTCTCGGGAAGGTCACCTGAGCAATGCGCAGCATGCATCGTCGCGCCGGACTCCCAGATCCGGGCGAGGGCGGATTCGAAGAAGGCCGGCGTTCCCGGATCCTCGGGCGAGAGGCCACGGAAGAGGTTCCCCAGGCTGCCTGTATCCCTGGTGAGTTCGCGGCAGGGGGGCACGCCGCCATCGATCAGTACGGTCAGGTCGCGGGCGAGGTGCCAGCAGGGCTTCCGGACGAGGGGTGAGAGGTCGGCAACCTTCCGCTCGGGAAGAAGTGCGGCAAAGCGGGAGTACTTCTGAACGATGACCTTGTCGCTTCTCTTTTTCCAGCCGCGCCAGAAGGCTTCGAGTTCCTCCTCGTTGTCAGTGGTGCGGAGCATCTGGGGATGGGTCTGCTGGGGCCAGAGGGAAAGGAGGCGGTCGACACAGGCCTGGGCCTCCGCCCAGCCCTCCCCCCGGAGCTTCTGGTACATTTCAGGGCTTGCTGCATCGAGGGAGACGATCCAGTCGATGCGATCGGGATGACGCGCAGCGATGGCTTCCAGGATGCCGGGACCCCAGCCGAGGCCCGAGGTCTCCACGATGAGGGAGAGGCCCGGCCTCGAAAGCACCGCGTCGACAAGCTTCGGGAACTCCGGGTGAAGGGAGGGCTCCCCCCAGAGCGAAAGGTCCACGACCGCATCGCCGGAAAAGGCCGCGAGTCCGCCCATCAGCGCATCGAATCTCGCCAGGGGCATGAAATCCCTGCGCTCGAGGATGCCAAGGCCGGCGGCAGCACCCAGGGCAGGCCAGGGGCAGAGGGCGCAGGTCTGAAGGCAGCCCCCGACGACCTGCACTCCTACAAAGGCGGGCAGGGTGCGCGCGAGCTCGGGACGGGAGGGGATCATGTCGAGGGCTGTGGCCGCGTCCCGGAGCCCGGCGGCGAGAAAACGCTCCACCAGGAGGAGGTTCCGCTTCGTGTCGCAGGCCAGGACGATCCTGCGGTCGCGGAGGTCCTTCGGGGAAATCTCCGTCTCGATGTCGAAGGAGTTGATGTCGCCCTGGATGACCGTGAACAGCCAGTCGCGGGCGGGAGGCCGCGGAGACTTCGCGGCGAGGGCCTGGAGGGCAGGAAGTATCCTCGGATGGACGATTTCGGGAGCAAGTCCTGCCGGATAGCCGTCTGCGAAGGAATACTCCGCGCGGTAGCGCCGATGAGCGGCAAGCATCTTCAGGGTGAGTTCAAGGTCGAGGAAGGGCTCGTCGCCCTTGACCAAGACGAGGGCTTCAGGCGGCTCTCCCTGGCTGGCACAGAAGGCCTGGGCCTCCTCAAGGACAGCGGCGTCTGTCCAGGACTGCCGCCGGAGCACCTGGCACGCGGTAGTGGGCAGCTCGAGGCTGCCCTGGAGGATCCGGCAGCCCAGCGAATCGGGGATGGCCCCCGCGAAGGAGAGGACACGCTCAAGGGCTGAGGGCCCTCCCCCAAGTGGGACTAGGGCCTGTTCAGTCATCGATCCGGCATAAATGAGGACGGCGGTACGCATGGATAACCCCATTATCGGCGTCCGCGAATTCCCACGATACGGGAATACCCGCGCAAGCCCCCAGTTTTCCCGCCCTACCACACAGGCGTGAACATAAGTATATACCGATTCACCGAAACCAGCCAACGCCTCCTGCCTTTTCCCCTTGCTTCAAACCCCTGTATCCCAATACATTGTGGAGTCACCGGCTTCCACCACCATAGAAGGTAGACTATCCGGAAAATGTTAGGCTCTGCGGGAGGGATCATGAAAATAGGCCGCTTCTTTACCTCGAAAGGAAATGGGCCCTACGAGGGTATCGAATGGCAGACCAGGACAAGCGAGATCCGCAATCCTGACGGTCGGGTTGTCTTCAAGATGGAAGGAGCGATCGTCCCCGGTGGCTTCAGCCCCATAGCTGCGGACATCCTGGCCCAGAAGTACTTCCGCAAGGCTGGAGTGCCAGCCGATAGGGCCGAGGAATGGCGCACGTGGGTTCCCGCCAGCCAGCAGGGCCTGGCAGGAGCCTCCCCGAAACCGGGAGCCGAGCACGACGCACGGCAGGTCTTCCACCGCCTCGCCACGACCTGGCTCCAGTGGGGCAAGGGTGCGGGTTACTTTGACGGCAAGGAAGACGAGTCAGCTTTTTATGATGAGATTGTCCACATGCTCGCCCAGCAGATGGCAGCGCCCAACAGCCCCCAATGGTTCAATACCGGCCTCAATGCAGCCTACGGCATCGAGGGTCCGCCCCAGGGCCACTTTTACGTGGATCCAGCCTCGGGAGAGGTAAAAAAGAGCGAGTCAGCCTACGCGCGGCCCCAGCCCCACGCCTGCTTCATCCTCGACATCCAGGACGACCTTGTAAACGAGGGCGGCATCATGGACCTCGTCACCCGGGAAGCCCGCCTGTTCAAGTACGGCTCTGGCACCGGCTCGAACTTCTCGCGGCTCCGTGGAAGGAACGAGCACCTTTCCGGGGGCGGCGTATCGAGCGGCCTCATCTCCTTCCTCAAGATCGCGGACCGCTCCGCCTCCGCCATCAAATCCGGCGGGACGACACGCCGCGCCGCCAAGATGGTCATCCTCGACGACGACCACCCCGACATCGAGACCTTCGTTAGCTGGAAGGCCGAGGAAGAGTACAAGGTCGCCAGCCTCGCGGTCGGGTCGGCGATACTGAAGCGGCACGGTGCGGACATCCTGGCGGCCTTCAAGGCCCACGGCCTCGAGGGCGATGCGCGGCTCTCCTTCACCGCCAACCCCGCGCTGCGCCGCGCCGTCCGCGATGCCCTCCGCTCGGGTGTGCCCCCGCCCTGGCTGCACCAGCAGCTGTCGCGCTTCCGCCAGGGCGATGAGAGCCTCGACCTGCCCGGCTACGACACTTCCTGGGAGGGCGAGGCCTACAACACGGTAGCCGGCCAGGCCTCCAACAACTCAGTCAGGCTCTCCAACGAATTCATGAAGGCTGTCCTCGAAGGCGGTGAGTGGTCGATGACCAGCCGCACGAATGGCTCGATCATGAAGACCATCAAGGCGCGCGCGCTCTGGGACCAGATCGCCAAGGCCGCCTGGCAGTGCGCCGATCCGGGGCTCCAGTACCACGGGACGGTCAACGAGTGGCACACCTGCCCCGAGGACGGGGAAATCCGCGCCTCCAATCCCTGTTCAGAGTACATGTTCCTCGACGACACGGCCTGCAACCTCGCATCGCTCAACCTCCTGGCCTTCTACAGCGCGAAGACCGGGAAATTCGACGACGCGGCCTATCGCCATGCGATACGCCTGTGGACCCTCGTGCTCGAGATCTCCGTAGTGATGGCCCAGTTCCCCTCCTCCGAGATCGCCCGGAGAAGCTACGACTACCGCACCCTCGGCCTGGGCTACGCCAACCTCGGCTCCCTCCTCATGGTGATGGGGCTCGCCTACGACTCCGACAAGGGCCGCGCCGTGGCGGCCGCCCTTTCGGCCATCCTCTCGGGAGAGGCCTACGCGCAATCCGCGCGCATGGCGGGGGCCTGGGGTCCCTTCGCGCGCTACGAGGCCAACAGGGAACACATGCTCCGCGTCATCCGGAACCACCGCCGAGCGGCCTACGACGCCCCTGCGGCCGAGTACGAGGCCCTCACCGTGGTACCGACGGGCCTCGGCGTCGGCCACTGTCCCAGCAACCTCGGGAAGGCCGCGAAGGAGTCCTGGGACGAGGCCCTCGCCCTCGGGGAAAAGCACGGCTACCGAAACGCCCAGGTCACCGCGATTGCCCCAACTGGTACAATCGGCCTCCTCATGGACTGCGACACCACCGGTGTCGAGCCCGACTATGCCCTCGTGAAATTCAAGAAGCTCGCCGGTGGCGGCTACTTCAAGATCATCAACACGAGCGTGCCCCCTGCCCTCCGTGCCCTGGGCTACCCCGAGGCTGCGATCGGGGACATCGAGATCTACGCCCTCGGCCACGGCAGCCTCCGGAGGGGCGGCGCCTCGGGGCTCACCGTCGAGTCCCTGCTCGCAAAGGGCATCGCTGCCGCCGCCCTCGACAAGGTGGAGGCCGCGCTCAAGGGGGCCTTCTCCCTCGACTCCTGCTTCGCTCCCCACGTCCTGGGCCCCGACAGCTACAAGGCCGTCGGTGTTCCCGAGTCCACCTACCGCCTGCCAGGCTTTTCCCTCCTCCGCCACCTCGGCTACACCGAGGCCGACATCGAGGAAGCCGAGCTCTGGGCCTGCGGTACCATGGGCGTCGAAGGCGCGCCAGGCCTCGCGCCCGAACACTTCGGCGTCTTCGACACCGCGACACCCTCGGGCAAGCGCGGAACGCGAGCGATAGCCTGGGTAGCCCACGTCGCGATGATGGCCGCCGTCCAGCCCTTCATCTCCGGCGCCATCTCCAAGACCATCAACATGCCGAATTCAGCCAGTTATGAGGATGTGAAGGGAGCCCACCTCCTGGCCTGGAGGTCCTGCCTCAAGTCCATCGCCCTCTACCGCGACGGATCGAAGCTCTCCCAGCCCCTGGCAGCCCTCGCACCGGGAGCGGATTCCCTCGCCGATTCCATCATGGCCCTCCAGTCGGAGCCCGTGGACTTCGTTGAGCCCGCGGCCAAGGCCCCTGGCGACCGCCAGGGCCGGCTCTTCCGCGAGGAGTCGCCCGAGCTACCCGGCATGCCAGCTGCCCCGCGCGGCAGGCGGAGGGCCCTGCCCAACAGGCGCGCCGGCTACACCCAGAAGGCGAAGATCTCCGGACACTCGGTCTTTGTCCGCACCGGCGAGTACGAGGACGGAGGCCTCGGGGAGATCTTCCTCGACATGCACAAGGAGGGCGCAGCCTTCCGTTCCATCATCAACTCCTTCGCCATCGCGGTGTCGCTCGGACTCCAGTACGGGGTGCCCCTCGAGGAGTATGTCGACGCCTTCACCTTCACCCGCTTCGAACCCAACGGAATGGTCCAGGGCCACGACTACATCAAGATCTCCACGAGTGTCCTCGACTATGTTTTCCGCGACCTCGCGATCGCCTACATGCAGCGCCACGACCTCGGGCAGGTCAAGCCGGAGGACCTCGAGGCCACCGGGATGCAATCCCAACCCATGCGCTCCATGGGAATCGTGGGCAAGCCCCACAGCGAAGGCCACCACGAGCGACAGCCGCAGGGCGTGCCTGCACAGAAGTCTGCGGCCGCCAACCCGGCTGTCAATCCTCCTGGGCGCGAAAGCGTGCGGAGTGCGAGGATCAAGGGCTTTGAGGGGGATCCCTGCCCTGTGTGCGGCAATATGACGCTGGTGAGAAATGGGACCTGCCTGAAATGCGAGACTTGTGGGTCGACGACGGGGTGTAGTTGATTGGGCATTATATAAGGGCGTTGTAAGAACTGGGAGAGCGGGGCCTGTCTTCCAAAAACATACCCCCGCAAGCGGGGGCATGTTTTTGGAAGACACCCGCGCTGTTGCTGTCTTTCCAGGCGCTTCGCGGGGTTTGCCCAATCAGGGTCGCCCCTGGGCGGCCGCGTGGCACGCATTTCGGGCGTGGCCATTACATCACTGTAGCCGGGGGAGACAGGGGTACGCCAGCGTGTGCGTGCAGGCATGGAGAGCTGCAGCGGTACTGGGTGCGAGGACGCGGGCAGCGCGCGTGGCAAGCGTTTCTGGGCGCTGCTGCGGGTAAACAGTGGAACTGGGGCGGGGTTCTTCGCTTTTCGGGCGCTGCGCGCCACGACCGCTCTGTGGAACTGGGGCGGGGA
>JBMOIK010000095.1:0-11837 GCA_049317365.1 Rectinemataceae bacterium
GATCTTCTGCTACGTGGCCATCCGCGTCTCGAGATTGGCCATGTCGCGCTCGTTCCGGCGGAGCCAGAACTGCATGTCGTTGTTCATCAGGTCGGAACTTACCCGTCTCATCGCATCCCCCGGCTATAGAGCCAATTGGTCATTTCCATCAGGTCATCTTGTTGATGATGGTGTCGAGCATCTCGTTCATGACAGTCATGAACTTTGCGGAAGCGGCGTAGCCGTGCTGGAACTTGATCATCTCGGCGAGTTCCTCGTCCATGTTGACGCCGGATATGGACTGGCGGAGGTCGCGGAGGTCCTTGCCGATGCGGTCGTGGCTCTGCATGGCGCGCTGTGCCCGCTCGCCCTCGAGTCCGACGCGGGAAACAGCCTCGGCGAAGTGGTCGTCGAAGGTGCGCTGGCTGCCGACCATGACTGCCTTCGTGCGGAGCGAAGCCATGGCGATGGCGGCCGAACCGTCACCAGGGGCCGCAGGCTTGCCGTTCTCGCCGAAGCCCGCGGCGATGGAGCCGGGGTCGGACTTGATGGCTGCGCTCACCTCGAGCCAGCCCGCAGGATGGGACAGGGGCGCGACGGCGAAATCCTTCGCTCCGATGGACAGGACATTTGCCGCGTCCGCTCCGCCCCAGTCGAAGGCACCGGCAGGGCCGGCCGACTTGAGGAGGCCTGCGTAGCCGGCAAGGAAGCGGCCGGAATCCTCGACATGGCGGATGACGAAATCGGGGTTGTCGGCCCCGCCAGCGGCCGAACCAGAGGCGGGAGTGCCGCGGAGCTCGAGGCGTCCAGTCCTGTCAAGGCGGGCCGTCACCTCCGCTCCGGAATGGTTGATACGGCTGACGACGTCGGCGACGGTGTCGGTCGGGTTGTAACGCAGCGTCACCGGACCCTCCTTGCCGGACAGGGTGAGGGTCCCGGCAAGACCCACGAGGGCCTGCCCGTCGAGGCTGTTGCTCCCCGACATGCGGTAGAGCATTGTCGAGTCGAATTTACCGTCACCGTTCCTGTCATAATTGCCCGCGATATCATTGACTGCGGGGAACTCCGAGAAGAAGTCGAGGCCGGTCTTGCCGTTGAGGCCATAGGCCGCGCGGTGAGTCTCGTTCACGAGGTCGGAAAACGAGAGCGCCAGGGTGTCGAGGGTCTGCACTTCCTTTTTTACGTCGCCGTCGCGGAGTTCCACGAGGGCGCTAAGGGCCCCCCCCTTCGCGCTGAAGGCCAGGCCGGTTTCCTTCCACACCGGATGCGCAAAACCGTTCTCGTCGGCCCCGGCCAGGGCCAGATCGCGGGACTTCCCCCCCTGCACGATGACAAGACCATCCACATGGAGCATGTATTCGTCGCCATCGCGCTTGTCGACGCTGACCGGCACAAGTTTTGCGAGCTTCTCCGCCAGGAGGTCGCGCCTGTCCATGAGGTCGTTGGGATTGTCACCCATGGCCTGGGACTTGACGATCTCGGCGTTCACGGTCGCGATGTCCCGGGCGATGCCGTTGACCTGCTCGACCGTCCCCCTGAGGTCGCCATCGATGGCGGAGCGAAGATCGGTGAGGCGCCGGTAGCGGTCGCGCATGCCCTCTGCGAGGGCCTCTCCGCGGGAAACGACCGCCTCGCGCGCGGAGCTGTCCTCGGGACGCTGCGCAAGCTCCTGCCAGGATCCCCAGAACTTGTCCATCAGGGTCCTGACGGAGGAGTCGCTTGGCTCGTTATGGATATCCTCAAGGGCGAGGAGGTTCTTGTCGCGGGTGCTCCAGTAACCCTCGAAGCCCGACTCGCCGATGATCCTCCCGTCAAGGAGCCCATCGCGGATCCGTTCGATGCGTTCGATGTTTACACCCTGCCCGATCTGGCCGGGAGTGGTCTCGCGGTTGGCCTCGGGGGCGTAGAGGGGCTGGGCGGCAGAAAGATCGACCCGCTGCCGGGAGTAGCCTTCGGTGGAGGCGTTGGTCAGGTTGTGGCCGATGGTGAGAAGGCCCTGGTTGTGGGCGCCGATGCCACGCTTGGCGATCTCTATACCCGAAAATGCCGATTGCATGTCCTGCTCCTATGGTCTGTCCGCCTAGAGGGCGGTGTTCACAAGGATCGCGTCGTGTCCCGGGTGGACGACCCTGCCCGACTTCCCGTAGATATTCCCCTTCTTTTCGGGGAATAGTTCTTCAAGCACGGTGCCGAGGAGGCTGCGGCTCGCAGCCGCATAGTCGCCGAGGCTGCCGTTCTCGAGGCGTACCCGCATGGCCGAGATCCTGAGTCTTCGATGGAGGTCCGTGAGCCTCGTCCGCTCCGGTTCGGAAATCGCCATGGCGATTTCGAGGATCCCTTCACGCTCGAGGCCGAGATCGAGGCGCATGAAGGACTCTGCGGTGATGCGGTCGGCCTCTACCCTGCTGATTTCCCTGGACCGCTCCTCGAGGGCTTCCATCGCCCTTGTGAGCCCTGGCCAATCCCGGCTTTCGAGGGCCTGGGCGAATTTGCGCTGCGCTTCGATGCAGTTGTCGAAGGCTTCAGCCTCCCGTTCCATCGCTGTCATCAGGGTCTCGAGCTTCTCGTGGGCCATTCCGGGTACTCCTTCACTTTGGAATATCGGAAGGTGCAGGCGGTATTTGAGGGAAAAGCGGGAAATGGGCACTGTCGCTCCCGTTGTCCCTTGCCCCCTCACCGGATATAATGAAACCACATGTTCAGGTTCATACGGGAAGCCATCTGGGCCCTCAAAGGTGTGCGGGTCTACGCCCTCGTCGGCGAAAGCGGTACCGGCAAGAGCTTCAGGGCCAAGCTGGTCGCCCAGAAATACGGCATCGAGATGATCATCGATGACGGGCTCCTCATCGGTGGGGATGTCATCATCGCCGGAAAGTCGGCCAAAAAGGAACAGGTCTTCATGACCGCGGTCAAGACTGCCCTCTTCCACGAAAAGGCCCACCGGGACGACGTTGCGCGGGCCCTCGACCGAGAGCGCTTCCGGAAGATCCTCGTGATAGGAACGAGCGATCGCATGGTCAGGAAGATCTGCGAGCGTCTCCAGATTCCCCACCCGGGCAAGATCATCAAGATCGAGGACATCGCCTCGAAGATGGACATCGAAAAGGCT
Organism: Rectinemataceae bacterium; assembly: GCA_049317365.1. GTDB lineage: Bacteria > Spirochaetota > Spirochaetia > Treponematales > Rectinemataceae > CAIJMU01. The sequence continues at coordinate 3,089 of JBMOIK010000095.1, forward strand.
GTCCGCTCACGCCAGGTCGAGGGGAAGCACGTCATTCCCGTCCCTGCACTCGAGATCCGCAAGGCCTACCCGACCATTTTTTACGATTCCATCCGGGTCTTCCTCCGGCGGAGTTTCGGCAGCGCACCCGCCCGGCCCAAGCTCTACGAGAAATCCGTAGTGCGGCCTGAGTACGCCAAGCGCGGCCGCGTCGTGATCTCCGAGGCCGCCCTCTCCCAGATGGTCATCCATTGCGTCGACGAATTCGACAAGGCCCTCCACGTGCGCAAGCTCAATATCAGGACCGACTCCCAGGGTTACCGCCTCACCATCGTCCTCGAGGTGCCCTTCGGGGCGCGGATCGCCAGTGACGCGAGGGCCCTCCAGGAATATGTCATAGAGAACCTCGAGCGCTTCACGGGGATACTCATCGAGGAAGTGACGATAATCATCGATCGCTTCACGCCCTCAAAATGAGGCAGAGGGCGGGAAGTCGTGAAGGTCCGTTTGACAGTCCATCGCGACACTCCTACTATGGAATACACAGACTCCGCATGGGGGAATCATGAAGAGGATAAGTACAGTACTCGCCTTGCTCACCATCGCAGCCTTGTTCCTGGGCGCCCAGGGGGCGTCCACAGCGACCAGCCAGGTGGCAACGCCGGCAGTCACCCCGTCTCCGGCCACTGCTGCAGCGCCAGCTGCCGCCTCGGGTCCCCTCGAAGGAAAGCACTATCTGGTCACCTCGACCCTCGGAGCCGAGCGAAGCGCCAAGCTCCTTGTCCGGCTCGAGGATCTCTTCTCCCTCTTCGCCCGTGTATTCCGCTTCGACGAGGGACACCTGCAAGGGAAGCTCATCGTCCGCGAGTTCGGCACCAAGGCCGATTTCGACGCCTACCTTCTCAAGTCAGCAGGCGAAACCCGGGGCGACTTCGTGTACATCCATTACCCGAGCGCCCTGAAGCGTGAGCTCCTCCTTTTCTCCAAACCCGAACCCGAGTTCTCCGCGAGCCTGGCTCACCAGGCCTTTGTCCAGTACCTGAAAGCCTTCATCCAGGACCCGCCTTTGTGGCTCCGGGACGGTTTCGCGGTCTGCTTCGAAACCGTGCGCTGGAAGGAAGCAGGTGCCGAGAGCAGTTTTACCGAGAACCTCGCATGGCTCGAGACAGTCAAGGCGCTCAAGGCCAAGAACACCCTGATCAAGCTCGACCGCCTCTTCGAGGCGAGCCCCGAGGACGCCCGTGCAGCGGTGGAGGTCTTCTACCCGGAGGCCTGGGCCTTTGTCTCCTTCCTGGTCAACGACACTGAAGGTGACTACTCCAGACTCCTCTGGGAAACCATCGCGACCCTCGGTCCCGCCTCGAGCCTCGCCGACAACCAAGGGGCCTTCGCCCGCCGTGTAAGTACCTGGTACGGTCTCGATGCCCTGGAAAAGGCCTTTGGCGAGTATGTAGATTCACGCAAGACCTACCCGGAACTCATCGCCCTCGGTACTGAGCAATACAGCAAGAAGGAATATGATCGCGCCGGCACAAGCTTCGCCGAGGCCCAGCGCCTGGATCCCAATGCCTTCGTGGTGCCCTACTACCTCGGTCTCATCGCGTATTCGAAGGCCCAATACCAACAGGCTGACGCCTTTTACAAGCAGGCCCTCGCCTTGGGCTGCGACAAGCCGACAGCGAACTATGCCCTTGGACTCAATTCAATAGCGCGCGGCCTCAACGATGAGGGCACATCCTTCCTCTCCCTCGCCGCAACTGCCAACCCCGATCGATACCGCGCCAGGGTCGATGACATCCTGAAGCGCCTCGGAAAAAACTGAACCCCTGGGGGGATAGAGATGGAAACGCCGCCCTGGCTGCTGCCGGGCGGCGTTTTGCATCCCAGGCCGACGCAGGCTGCGGCCTGGCTCTCCCTACCTTACTTCTTGATGACGGAGAGGATCCGCTCGAGAACCTTCTTGCGGTCGAGGGGTTTGACTATGTAGCTCTTGGCACCCAAGAGGAGGGATTTCTTGACGACATCCTCCTTGCCGAGGGCACTGACCATCACGATGCAGGCATTCTTGTCAAACTCGAGGATCTTCTCGAGGGCAGTGACACCGTCCATCTTGGGCATTGTGATATCCATGGTGACCAGATCGATGTTCGGGCAGAGTTCCTTGTATTTTTCGAGACCGGCCAGTCCATCGCCAGCGGTGCCCACCACCTCGAAGCCCTCCGAGGTCAGGATCTGGCCCAGCTGCTTGGCGATGAACATTGAATCATCGACGATGAGGACTCGATAGGGCAATCCGTCAGACTTCAACCCTTCGGGGCGCTTATCGTTGATGTTCGGCATGTCGGACTTGGCGATCATGGTCTTTGACGCTCCTTTTCCGTACCGGGCCTCAGGAATTCCTGCATGGCCAGCGACACTCATATTCGGTTATAAACCAAGCTTTCGGGCTTTGCAAGGCCGCAAGGCCATCCAGGCTTGCCTGACAAGGCCGTCCTAGCTTGCCCGAGAAGGCAGAACACGCCTCGCAACCCTGTCCGTACAGGTAGAGATACTTCCTCGACGCCCCTTGACGCGGAGGAAAACGCCATGCAGAATACGACACTTAGCCGGGATGAGGCACCAGCCTCATCGAATCAGGATCGCCGTCAAGGAGAGAGCAATTGCCCTGCGGACGAAAACGAAAGCTCAAGAAGATAGCGACGCACAAGCGCAAGAAGAAGAAGAGAAAGAACAGGCACAAGACCAGGTAATGCGCCGCGATCTTCGGCGCGAATCTCCTCAGAGAGGTTCGCGATGGATGGGCCGCTTCTTAGAAGCGGCCTTTTCTTTTCCTCTTGCCCTCGCCTCTGGCCGGAGGCTACGATGGATCTAGCCATGGTGCACGATATTGACGTTCCCCAGGTGCTGCGGGCCTTCGCAATCCGCAACAAGCTCACAGAGGTCGATTACCGTGCCTTTGCCCAGGCTGTGCAGCGCCAGTCGCGACAGGCCGACCAGACAAGCCCCGTATTCCGCGACCTGGCTGTCAATCCAGATGTAGTCCTGATCCCCCGCCTTCTCAAGGCGGCTCAGGAAAAGAAGCTCTCCCTCGAGATGGTAGGCAACGAGATCTCCAAGATCTTCCTGCCTGAATTCTTCACTTCCGTATTCATGCAAGAGTACAAGCGGATGGACGAGAACCCGGAGGTCCCCTTTCCTGACGAGGACTCCCTCAAGGTCATCGTGCCAAGCGAGTGGATCCAGGCGGTCTCCCTCGAGACCGACCTCAACATCATCACCGAGGCGGCGCAGGAACGCCAGGTCCCCTTGTATCGACTCGTCTTCTCGGAGGGGCTCAGGGCCTTTGTCATCCCCTCCTCCTTCGTGCCGAACAAGCTCACCGAATACGCAGTGCTCAAGGTCAGGCAGTACCTCCGGCGGGGCGGCAACAAGGAATACCTCTACAACAAGCTCCTCTACGCCTTCGGTACCAAGGAGCAGATCCTCAAGGACACCTTCAGCCTTGTGATGACGAGGCCCTATGACGCCATCGAGGAGCTCAAGAAGTCCTCGAGCGACTTCACTTTTTCCTTCTGGGCCTACCTGTCGAGCCACTTGAAGAAGGACCTCGACAAGAAGACCGACATGAGTCCCGAGGACACGTCGATTTACCAGGCCATCGTCATCTGCGAGATATTTTCCAACTGGTACAAGGGCAAGGCCCAGCGCATCATCGATCTCGAGATAGCCTACAAGGCCCTCGAGACGAACCTCAGGAAACCGCCCTACCATTTTCCCTTCGACGAGATCCTCGATTTCAAGGACGCCAAGGGCGGTCCCCTCCTGGGCAAGTTCTCGCGCGAGGAGCTCGAAGCCTGGCTCAAGGAGGCCACGACAGGAGCAAAGGCCGGGCTCCTCCCCGAGTACCTTATCGTCGCAACAGGGAAGGGGCGGCGGTCATACATCGCCAAGGACCGCCTCTTCCAGCTGGCGCTGCGCCTGATCGGCGAGGCTCGGGTGGACATCAAGGCACGGGTCATCACAGAGTGGAAGCAGGTGCTCGAGGATTTCGGCAGCTTGCCGGCCATGGATGACGACAAGGCCTACCGCCGCGTGCTGTCTGCCCTCGTCGAGGAGCGGCTGCCCCTCCTCGACGCCCTCCTCAAGGACCGTCTCCTCTCCTTTGTGCGTGATGAACACTCCAAGGGCGGCCAGACATCGACGGAGATCGACCGCTTCTTCAGCCATGGCGAACTCTCACCCATCGACGAGCTTCTGGACATGCCGCGCAAAACCATGAGCGTAGATGCGAAGATGCTCCTACCCTTCTGGTACTCGATACCCATCCTCAGGGCCATTGCCAGACTCTTTCTCAAGAAGAAGGTCAAGACTGCGAAGGGGAAGAAGCAGCCGGAGAAAAAGGCAAGCGAGGAATCCACGCCCCCATCAGCGGCCAAGGACAGGAAGCAGGACTTTGCCAAGGCAGCCAGGGAGATCGCCACTCGCCTCCTTCCCTCCGGGATGAGCATGGAGGACTATCTCCGCGAACTCGAGGGCCGATGGAACACCATGCTGAGCAAAGACGCCAAGAAAAACCTCACCGAGGATGTAAACAGCCTCGTCCGGGATTACCTGCGCCGGACCCTTCGCACCATGAAGGTCTCTTCGTTCAGCCTTGAGCGGGTCAAAGGCATGGCATCCAACCTGGCCAACACGCCGACCCTCCTCAAAATGAAAAACCATGCTGCCCTGGAACTCTACATAGAGGTCTACATTCTCCGGACCCTCTCCAAGTAAAGTTTCAATAATCGAAACGATCTTTCAACTATTGTAATTTTCGCTTGCCTTCGATACTAAAAGTGCTATGATTGGCTCAAGAACGGTATCGATCGTTCCTGCATCCAAGGAGTTTCTCGTGCCGGTTTCGGTCCTTGTCATCAACCCAGGATCCACATCGACCAAGATCGCAGTATATGAGGACAGCGAAGAGCTGTTTTCCGAGAATGTCATCCATGGCAGTGACGAAATCGGACGCTACCCGAACATAGCAGCCCAGCATGGGTTCCGTGAGCAACATATACGGGCAGTCCTCGACAGACGCGGCTTTTCCGTAACACGCCTTTCGGCCGTGGTCGGCCGGGGTGGCTTGCTCAAGCCGATACCGAGCGGGGTCTACGCAATCAACAAGCTGATGAGGGAAGACCTCCTTTCCGCACGCTACGGCGAGCATGCCTCCAACCTTGGGGCGCTGATCGCAGCCGACCTCGGGGCTGAGGTCGGCATCCCTGCCTTCACCGCCGACCCGGTCATCGTCGACGAGCTCGAGGAGGTCGCGCGGGTCACTGGACACAGGCTGTTCAAGAGGAAATCCATCTTCCACGCGCTCAACCAGAAGGCGGTAGCGCGTCGCTGGTGCCGCGAGCATGGGCGCGCCTACGAGTCCTCCACCCTCATCGTCGCCCACATGGGAGGCGGCGTCACCGTCGGCCTCCACCGCAACAGCCGCGTCGTCGACGTCAACAATGGCCTTAACGGCGAGGGGCCCATCACGCCGGAGCGCGCAGGAACCCTCCCGGCGGCCGACCTCGTGAAGCTCTGCTACTCAGGCACCTACAGCGAGGCTGAGGTCATGAAGATGCTCAGCGGAAAGGGCGGCATGGTCTCGCTGATGGGCACCAACGACATGCGCATGGTAGAGGATGCCTACAGGATCGGTGATCCCGTAGGAACCCTCTACTTCAAGGCCTTCATCTACACGGTCGGAAAGTCCATCGGGGCGCTGGCGGCCGCAGCCTGCGGGAGGGTGGACGCGGTCATCCTGACCGGTGGCATCGCCCATAGCAAGGCCATCGCGGAAGGCATTTCCGAGATGTGCTCCTTCATCGCCCCGATGACCGTCTTTCCGGGCGAGGGCGAACTCGAGGCCCTGGCCCTGGCTGGTACCCACGCCGTCAAGGGCGAGTGCCAAATCATGGAGTACCGATGAAGAAAGCAATTATTACGATCGCCGGACTGCTCGAGGCTGCCAGGCTCCAGGGCAGGAAACGGATAGCAGTGGCAGCCGCCCAGGAAGGATCCACCCTCGAGGCGGTGTACTCAGCCTGGCAGGCAGGCCTCGCCGAGCCCATTCTCATCGGGGACCTGGACGCCATCGACGCGCTGGCGGCCGGGCTCGGCATCGACGTCTCGGGCTTCGCCCGCCACGAGGCCGCGGACCATGCGGCGGCTGCAGCCCTGGCCGTCAGGCTCGTGCGCGAGGGCTCGGCCGACGCCCTCATGAAGGGCCTCCTGGATACTTCGATCCTGCTCAAGGCTGCCCTCGACAGGGAAACCGGCATCAATTCCGGGAGGCTCATGAGCCACGTCGCGGTGCTCGAGACGGCGCACTACCACAAGCTCCTCTTCGTCACCGACGCGGCGATCAACATCGCCCCCGACCTCAACGCAAAGATCGACATAGTGCTGAATGCCGTGGCAGCGGCGCGCGCCATCGGGATCATGCTGCCCAAGGTCGCCCTCCTTGCTGCGGTCGAGAAGGTCAATGCCGGGAAAATGCCCTGCACCGCCGACGCGGCGATCATGACTGTCATGAACAGGCGTGGGCAGATCCCAGGATGCCTCATCGACGGGCCATTGGCCCTCGACAACGCGGTGAGCGCCGCCAGCGCGCGCCTCAAGGGGATCGAGTCAGAGGTCGCCGGCGACGCCGACATCCTGGTGGCTCCCGACATCGAGGCGGGAAACATCCTGTACAAGAGCCTCATGGACCTCGGGGGAGCGCGGGGAGCCGCCATTGTCATGGGCGCCGCAAAGCCCATGATATTGACAAGCAGAGCCGATTCGGCCGACACCAAGCTCGCGTCGATTGCCCTTGCCGCGCTGGCAAGCTGAAGGAGTGGGTATGGCATTCAAGGGAAGAGTGGAAATCGACAGGGAGCGATGCAAGGGTTGCCACCTCTGCGTGCGAGCCTGCCCTACAAAGGTGCTTGCACCTTCGGATTCCCCCAACTCGTGGGGCTATTATCCCTCGAACCAGGTTGCCGCGGAAAAGTGCATCGCCTGTGGCAACTGCTTCATGGTCTGCCCCGACGTGGCGATCACCGTGTACAAGCTAGAGGGGGGAAGCGATGCCTGAGAAAGCCGAAAGAATGCTCATGAAGGGGAACGAGGCCATGGCCGAAGGCGCGCTCCGCGCCGGCTGCGCTGCCTATTTCTGCTATCCGATCACGCCCCAGAGCGAAATCCCCGCCTACATGGCGAAGCACATGCTTGAGCGCCACCTGGTCTTCCTCCAGGCAGAGAGCGAGACGGCGGCCATCAGCATGGTCTATGGGGCGGCCGCAACGGGGGCGCGCGTGATGACGAGCTCCTCGAGCCCGGGCATGTCGCTCAAGCAGGAGGGCATCTCCTACCTCTGCGGCGCCGACCTCCCCTGCGTCCTGGTGAACGTGGCCCGCTCGGGGCCCGGACTCGGCGGCATTTCCCCCGCCCAAGGGGACTACTTCCAGTCGACCCGCGGAGGAGGTCATGGGGACTATTACCATATCGTGCTCGCGCCCAAGGATATCCAGGAGTGCGCCGATTTCACCTTCGAGGCCTTCGACCTCGCGGACAAGTGGCGCATGCCCGTCATGGTCCTCGCCGACGGCCTCATTGGCCAGATGATGGAAGGCGTGGTGTTGCCCGAGCCCAAGGATCTGTCGACGCTGCTGGCCAAACCCTGGGCTGTGGGACAGCAGGGCAGGACGGGGCGGGCTTTCAACCATGTGAGTTCGATGAGCCTCGTGCCCGCCGAGCTCGAGGCTGCGATCCACGCCCGCTTCGAGAGGTATGACCTGGTGAGGAAGGCGGAGACCCGCGTCACCCTTTCCAATTGCGACAAAGCCGAGCTCGTGATGATCGGCTATGGCAGCTCGAGCCGCGTGGCCTGGGGCGCAATCCAGCTTGCGAAAGCCCAGGGAATGGAAATAGGCCTCCTCAGGCCCAGGAGCCTCTGGCCCTTCCCCTATGACGAGATCACCGAGCTCGCCGAGCAGGGCAAGAAATTCCTCTGCGTCGAGATGAGCATGGGCCAGATGGTCGAGGACGTACTGCTTGCCGTGGGAGCAAGCTCCGCCCGCAGCAAGGAGTCCTCCGTCCACTTTGTCGGCCGCTGCGGTGGCAACATCCCCTCCGAGGAAGAGGTCTTCGCGAAGGCGAAGGAGATCCTTGCGGGACGCTCCGAGCCCTGGCGGCTTGACGGCCGCCTCCGCAGAGACGGATATGCAAGCGGCGCGGGCCGCTAAAGGAATACGGACATGGAAGCCACCTACAAGCACCCGAAAAGCCTCGTTTCCCTCCAGACCAAGTACTGCCCGGGCTGCGGTCACGGCGTCATCCACAGGCTCATCACCGAAGTCATCGACGAGCTTGGACTCCAGGGGAACTCCATAATCCTCAACCCGGTCGGCTGCTCGATCTGGGCGGACCTCTACTTCGCCACCGACTCGGTGCAGGCTCCCCATGGCCGCACACCGGCCGCAGCCACGGGGATCAAGCGCATGCTGCGCGACCACCTGGTTGTCTGCTACCAGGGCGACGGCGACCTCGCCGCCATCGGTACCGCTGAAGCCGTCCACGCAGCCAACCGCGGCGAGAAATTCACGACGATCTTCGTGAACAACGCGATCTACGGCATGACCGGGGGCCAGATGGCACCAACTACACTCATCGGGCAGAAGGCTGCCACTGCGCCACAGGGGCGCGACCCCCTTGAGGCCGGCATGGGCTACCCGATCAGGGTGCTCGAGAT
>JBMOIK010000096.1:0-11825 GCA_049317365.1 Rectinemataceae bacterium
GTCTCTGTGCGGACTTGACGATCACTCAGAGTTCCTTCCCAGCCTCGGAGTTATTCGTGCTATCCTTCGGCTTGTCTGAGGAAAAGCTCGAGGAGCCCAAGGCTGCCCAGGCCATCGCGCCAGAGGCCACGTGAAGGAGAGGCATCAATGCAAGTACGGCTGTTTCGCGGGTTTGCGGTCTCGGTTATCCTGGCTCTTGCGGCCCTTGTCCCTGTACTGGCAGAGCCAGAGTCAGGCCTTGAGCTCAAGCCGACCTTCGGATTCGCCGATGCGGATTTTTATTGGGCGCAGTTCAAGGGCGGCGTTGAAGGCTTCGAAGTCGTGCCCGGCGTTTCGAGCGCGGCCCTCCTCTACCTCGGCGCGGGCTACTACTCTGACAGCTATTACCGCGATGCCACGGGGGCCCGCCTCGTCGATCCTACCCTCGCCTTTACCGGAGCCTCGTTCAACGAGTGGGGCTCCGAGACCCGCCTGGGCCTCGACCTGGGCCTGGTCCGGAAGAGCGAGGGGGAGGGGAACCTCGTCACGCTGCAGCTATACCTGAGGGATGTCTGGAAATCCAGCGTCGGCGCTCCGGCAGCCTACTCCTCCACTGCCCTCGACGGTGCCGGCTATCTGGAGAATTCCCTCCTGGCCAGGCTCGGCTATACCGGAGCGGAGGTCGACATCGATACCCGGACGCGGGAAGGCCTCAATGCCGAAGCCTCGGTCGAGTGGGCGCCCTCCTTCCTCTTGAACACGGTGCTCGGCAAGGCAGACTGGTGGAGGCTCAATTCCCGCATCGCCGGATTCCTGCCAATTGTGAAGACCTCGGCCTTCGGCCTCTATGTGGGCGACCGCGTCGTCCTCGACGCAGTAGGAGGGCCGAGCCTGCCCTCCCACATCCAGCGCCAGATCGGCGGCTTCAAGGCCGGCAAGGCCATGGGCGGCGCCGTGCGCGGCATTGACAGCTACCGCTACGACGGGAATGTCAAGGTCGTGAACAACTTCGATGTCCGCGCCACGTTTCCCGCCATCTTCGGCAAGGGCCTGGTGCCTGAGCTTTTCGTCTTCACCGACCAGGGCTTTGTCGACAACCGCGACTACTTCGCCACGCCGGGGCAGCTGCTCCTGACAGCGGGCGGGGGCCTCGTTCTCGACTTCCTCGCCGGCTCCTCGCCGCTGGAACTGGGCTACTACGTGACCTATAACCTCACGGAGCGGGCCTGGAGCTTCTTCAACTTCATCATCCTGGGCTATCAGTTCTAGAAACAGCCAACTCTGTGAATGTTGCGAGGGCCCTTCCAGGCTTGCTGGAAGGGCGCTCGTTTTTTTGAAGTCAGCCCTCGGAGAGGGGCTTTCCGCAGTGCCGCGCGAGGCGTTCGGCCTGGGCCCGGAGCCTCTCACCCTTGCGGGCCGAAACCATGTTAATTAAGAGGGTCTGGCCATCGGTCTCGCAGACGAGGGCGAGGAAGGGTTTCTTGTGGATGCCTGACAGGACCCGGGGATTGGCCTGCCCGTCCTGGGCTCCGCGGCTGACGGCGAGGGTGTTCGCCGCGTCGGCCCTCTCCTCGGCGCTGCCGCTCAGGGTGCCGCGCGTCCAGGGCACGAGGCGGAAACCCGTCACACTGGCCAGCGGAACTGAAATAGTCTTGGCAATTATGATGAGTCCGAAGCGGTGGGAGATGATGAGCCTGTCCGTGTCGAAGCTCCACGTTTCCTCATAGAGGAGGGCGAGCAGCACGATGGCCGAGAAGATCCAGCCGAGGGGGCCCGGCGAGGAGCCTCCGTAGTACATCGAGGCGACCAGGAGGGCTTCGAGGAGGCCCATCGACAGGCGATACCAGAGGGGTATGCCGAGCGTGAGGCGCGCAGGGCTGCGAAGGGCAATGACCAGTGGCAGTTCCATCGGGGTTCCTGGGGGAAGGGATACCAGGATGGTAGCCAGAGGGAGGTGGGAGGACAAGCGGGCGGGCGTAGCCGTGGAAGTCGACTTACGCGACCCATCCCTTTCGCGCTAGGCTAGGGGCATGCCCAGGAAAACCATTGTTGCCGACGCCCCGCCTGCCTATGAAGCGGGCAACGCGTTTCTCGTGAGGATCCACGCCATCGAGCGGTCGCGGGGAGTGCTTATCCCCGGGCACCGTTTCGAGGCCTTCCGCGATCCTGGCCTGCATCCCTGGAAGCTGGGGCTGTCCGAAGTCTCGGGCAAGGCCCTGGGCCTGCGCCGGATCGCACTGTCCTTCAAGGACGCCACGCTCTTTTATATGCTGCTCGGAAGCGACCAGGTGCCCTTTGTGCTCGGGCTTGAGGATCCGAAAAACCACGAAGCCTACCTTTCCGCAGGGAAGGAGCATCCGGATTTCATCGTTCGGATCGCGGCCTTTGACCTGTCCGAACTCTATGCCCGCGAGGGCCTCGCCTCTGGGGACTACCTTCTTTTCCGCTTCCTTGACGCCCAGGGGCGGCGTTTTTCCGTGGAGGGGCTTCCTGCCGCGAGCATCGATGCCTCTGACAGGGCGAGGAGCTTTTCCAGCATGGAGGAGGGCTTCCGTACGGCTATGGCAGCTCTCTTGATGCCTGGTCCCAACTCCGAATTGCTGCGCGCCGCGATGCTGGCGGCTCCGCCCCAGCTACGGAGCGATCCGAAGACTTCACTGTCGGAGTTTGTCGCGGAGGGCGGGCTCCTCGGCATGAGCTCCTTCGGGGGTGCCGAGTTCCTCTGGGAAAAGGGTGTCGATGTGGCGAGCCTGTCTGCCAGTGGCGGAAATAAGGGGCGGAAAGGCGGGGGGGGGAGGCCGGACTCTGGAACCGAGGATGGCACTTCGGAACTCGACGGACTCCTCGAGGAGATGGGGATCACCGTCGATTCCATCGAGGTCGAGGCCTTCATGCGCGACGAGCTCTACCAGGGCAATCCATCCATCATAGCAGCGGCTACCGCAGTGGAACGCTGCTTTGCGGGGCTCGACGCTGTAGGGTACAGCCAGGCGGAGCTCAGGCGGGCCCGTTCCCTCGCTGTAGCCCACGCCCTCGAGATAGTCCCTGTCTATGATTTTCTGGCGGACCGCAAGGTGGGACCGCTCAGGAGCAAGTGCCTCGAGATGTATGGGCGCTTTCTCCTGTGGATGCGGGAGACCGGGGTCGCTGGCATGGATATGCGTTCGCTGCGGCCTGAGGCCTTCGACACACTCATGGAAATCATGGCCGAGATGGTGGCCTACCTCGCCGTGATGAACGAGCCGGCCGCCTTCCCGAAAAAAGAGCTGACCTCGGTAGCCAAGACCATGCCTGCCCTCGAGATGCTGGTCGACACCCTCCTCTATGACCTCTCCATCGCCGGGGCGAAAAAACAGGGCGGGATGCCTGGCGCTCCGGCGCCGCGCAGCGGTCGTGGCAAGGGATCCGGGGGAAAGGCGACTGGCCGAGCCAAGGCAGGCGCGAAAGCCCGGCCAGCTTCGGACAAGAGCTATGTGCTCGACGTCCGCATCGCGGGGATCGATCCCCCTGTCTGGCGACAGCTCGTGGTTCCGGGGAACCGTACGCTCGCCGAGCTCCATCGCGTGCTCCAGATTGCCTTTGGCTGGACCGACAGCCATCTCCATGTTTTCACGCTCCGGGGGGAACGCTACGGCAAGCCCTCCCGCGAGGACTTCGAGCCCCTCCTCGACGAGGCGAAGTTTACCCTCGACGAGCTGGGGCTCCGGGGCAGGAGTCACCTGAACTATGAATATGATTTCGGTGACGGATGGGTGCATGACATCCTGGTCCTGAGCTCCTCGAAGCGGCAGGAGGACGGCGAGCGGGTGGATCTCCTCGACGGGTCCCGCGCCGCCCCACCTGAGGACTGTGGTGGCGTTCCAGGCTACGAGGACATCCTGGAGATCCTCGCCAGGATGCCGGGAAAGAGGACGGAGGAGGAGCGCGAATTCCTGGCCTGGACGGATGGCTGGGACCCCGAGCGCTTCCGCCTCGTGGAAGTCCGGCTCGAGCTGGGACGGCTCTAGTCCGCCATGTGTTGCCGGCAACCCTAGCCGGCGGGGCCAGGCTTCCCGATGGACGGGATCAGCCTTTGGGTATAGTCTCCTTTCCCGTACCAAGGCGCCTGCGACGGCGCCCCTTTTTTATCAAGGAGCCCCCATGAAGATTCTTGTCGTTGGCGGTGCAGGATACATAGGCAGCCATGTCGCCCGCGAGTTCCTGGATCGTGGACACTCGGTGACGGTCTACGACAACCTGTCGACAGGCACCCGGGAGAATCTCTTTCCCGACGAGGACTTCGTACTGGGGGACATCCTCGATTACCCGGCCATCCACGCGGCAGCCACGGGCGGGGGCTTTGATGCCCTCATCCACCTGGCGGCGGCAAAGGCTGCGGGCGAGTCGATGCTCAATCCCATGAAGTACTCGACGCAGAACCTCTCGGGTACCGTGAACATCCTCAACGCGGCCGCCGAGGCGGGCATTTGCAAGGTGGTATTCTCCTCCTCCGCGGCGACCTACGGCGAGCCGAAGTACCTGCCCATAGACGAGAAGCATCCCACCGATCCTGAGAACTATTACGGTTTTACCAAGCTCGAGATCGAGCGCATCCTGGCCTGGTACGACAGGCTGAAGGGGATGCGTTATGCGGCACTTCGCTACTTCAACGCGGCCGGCTATGACAGCCGCGGGCGCATTGCGGGTCTTGAGCGGAATCCCGCGAACCTCCTGCCCGTGGTGATGGAAGTGGCTGCAGGCATGCGTCCGGCCATACAGGTCTTCGGTGATGATTACGATACCAAGGATGGCACGGGGGTGCGCGACTACGTGCATGTAAGCGATCTCGCACGCGGGCATGTAGCCGCCCTCGAGTGGATAGCGAAGAACGACCGCAGCCTCACGGTGAACCTGGGCTCGGAGGAGGGCATCTCGGTAAAGGAGATGCTCGAGTCGGCCAGGCGCATCACAGGCAGGCCCATCAAGGCCGACTTTGTCGGGCGGAGGCCGGGAGATCCTGCAAGGCTCGTGGCCTCGTCGGCTCTGGCCCGCGAGACCCTCGGGTGGACAGCACGGGATTCGGATGTCGACACACTTGTACGCACTACCTGGGACGCCTACCGTTCCCATACCGCTCACAATTGATCGCAGCAAAGGACGGCTCCATGACGACCAAGGAAGGGATCTTCGCCCGCATCGAGGCTTCGGAAGCGGGCATCGTGGAACTTGAGACCCTGCTTACGGGCATCCCGGCCTTCGCGCCGGAGTCCGGCGGCCAAGGCGAGCTGGCCAAGTGCGAGGCCCTGGAGAAATGGCTTCGTGCGCATGGAATCACGCAATTGGAACGATATGATTCCCCTGACCCCAGGGTGCCCTCGGGGAAGCGACCCAACCTCGTGGCGACCATTCCGGGCCGCTCCGACAAGCTGCGGCTCTGGATCATGTCGCACACCGACGTCGTGCCCGAGGGCGACCGTTCGATGTGGAGGGGCGATCCCTTTACCGTCGTCTACGAGGGCGGGAAGCTTGTCGGTCGCGGCGTCGAGGACAACCAGCAGGGCCTCGTCGCTTCGGTCTTCGCGGCCCTCGCGCTTCTTGGAGAGGCTGTCGTGCCGGCGCACACGGTCAAGCTCCTTTTTGTCGCCGACGAGGAGGTGGGCTCGGCCCACGGCATCCAGTTCCTCATCGACTCGCATCCCGGGCTTTTCCGGCCCGATGACCTCTTTGTCGTGCCTGACGGAGGAGTCTCCGATGGCTCGGAGATAGAAGTGGCGGAAAAAAACATCTGCTGGCTCAGGATCGTGACCAAGGGAAGGCAGACCCACGCGGCCATGCCCGACAAGGGAGCCAACGCCTTTGTGGCCGCCTGCGACCTGGCAGTGCGCATCCACGGCCTGGAGACAGCGGTGTTCACCGAACGCGACAGGCTCTTCGACCCCGACCGCTCCACGATCAACCCGACCAAGAAGGAAGCGAACGTACCAAATGTGAACACCATCCCCGGCGACGACGCCTTCTGCGTCGATATGCGCCTCCTCCCGCAGTACCCGATCGACCTCGCGCTTTCGGAGATCTCGAAGCTGATGCGCGAACTGGAGCCGAAGTACGGCGTCACCATGGCCTATGAGGTCATCCAGCGGAACGAGTCGAAGGCGACTGCGGCTAACGCGCCGGTGGTGCTGACCCTGGCCGCTGCGATCGGGGAAGTGTATGGGGTGGAGGCGCGCGCCATCGGCATCGGCGGCGGCACGGTGGCGGCCTACCTCCGCAAGGCAGGCTACGACGCTGTCGTGTGGGCGACCATGGAGGAGACGGCGCACCAGCCCAATGAAAGCGCGCTGATGGCCAACATCATGGGAGACGCCAAGGTCTTCGCCTCCCTGATGCTCAGGGACTAGCCCCTTCGCCCCCCGAGTGGCGGTCAGGGCTGCAGCCTGGCCGCGATTTCTTGTTTTTACGCCTTTCCACGGTATATTTGCCTCGTGTGCATGGACAAAGGAATGCATATTTCACCCCCGACGTCAAAGGCAAGTACTATGTCCAGCTTGCGGCGAAGAATGCCGCTGGAAGCACGTCGGCGACCATGACAGTGACGGTGGGCACGACGGCGGCGACCGGGATAAGCACTCCGGCCAAGCCCACGGTGGGTACCAAGAAGACCTCTACGGGCATTTCGCTCAGCTGGCCGACGGTGAGTGGCGACGACGGCTGTTGGATCGACGCTGACCATCGCTGCGCCGACCACCCTGAACGCAGGAACGCCCACGACTGCAGGCGTCCCCCTCTCCTGGCCCAGCTCGGTCAGTCCAAGTGTGGACTATTATTGGGTGTACTATGGCACTTCTTCGGTTTTCGCCGACTATATTTATTGGGCTGGGGTCGATCCCGTAGCAGGAGCGATGCAATCCTTTACTTTCCCGGCACTTGATCTGACGCCGAACACTCCCTATTACTTCTGGGTGAGTGCTGCTACCCCATCTGGCGAAAGTAGCCCGACCCCGGTGCTTAGCGGACCGATCACGACGGCTGCAGGCACTGCCGGCGTCCTTTTAGCCGATGGGACGTCGAAGCCGATCGTCTTCAAGGCCACGACCGCGCAGGATTTTACTGGTTCCTACACCCAGGCCTGGGGCACCATCAGCATCGCCTCGGGCTGCACTGCGACCATCAGGAACGCGACCATCCAGGATTCGGGCATCAGCGCCTGGGCTGTGGTTTCGGAGGGCGTCCTCGTCCTGGAAAGCTGCACAATCAAGGACAACTGGTACGGCGGAATCGACGCCACCTGGGCCGAGCCGGGTTCGATCGTCCGCAACAACGTGTTCGGAAACAACAACTATTACGATCCGGTGAACACTGTCTTAAGCGACCTTGCCGTGGGAGGGAACAAGGACGTCGTCACCTCGGGCAATACCAAGAGCGGCGGAGGGACCCTGGTCCTCGGTCGCTGAGGCCCCGCGGGGGGTATAGTGTCCTAGTTGTTTCTATCTGCCGGTGACGACGAGGATCCTGCCGGTGACCACCAGCTTCCTGCCCTCCGGCGAGGACAGGATCCTGAGTGAGTCCTCCCGCGAGATGACGAGGTCCGTGCGGTTGATCCCGAAGAGCTCACGGGCCCGGATGCGGAGCGGTGTGTCGCCGACGCGGGTCCGTTCGGCCGCGCCGAAGGCAGTGGCGTAGGCCAGGGGACCCTGCCTGAGGAGGGCCTCCGGGTCGACAGTGCTCCGGTCCACTATGAGGTTCATGTCCGCGTCGAAGATCCGGGGGAAGAGCCCGGGGCTCAGGCGGTCGGTTTCGCCATCCTCGCCGTGGACAGGGAGGGGCCCCTCCGCCGTGATGACTATCCCGGACCAGGCCTTCGTGGCCGTCCATTCGAGGGGCTGGGGCAGGGGCGAGGGGGTCGAGTGGGAGAGGTAGAGCTTGGCCGCCTCCATGAGGGGCAGTTCCCAGACTGACACGTAGGACCGCAGGTCCCTGGAAAGGGAATCCTCGCGGCGAACGAGGAGGGCGGCGAGATCGAGGATGGCAGAGCTGTCGACGGTTCCGTCCACGATGGTGTCGCCGACGCTCTTTCGAGAATCCACGGGTATCGCGAAAAAGGGATTCTTCGCCAGGCCGGGAAGGTCGCGGCTGACCATTCGCTCGGCGGCGAGTCTGCCTTCGGGCAGCCTGAGACCCGCACTCCGGAGGTCGAGGCTGACACGGAGCTCCAGGACGCGGCGGCTCCAATCGATGCTGGCCCGGACGTCATAGGTGGAGCCCGGAAGCTCCGAGCCCTCGCCTTCGGCTGCTGCCGCGCCTTCCCCTTCGGAAGCCTCACCCTCGGCCCATCCCAGGCGAAGGGCGAGGAGGCCGATGAGCATGATGCTGGTGATCCTCATGGCGTTATTGTCGGCACCTCGAGCACCATACCTTCGCGCAAGACGCTGGTGAGTTCGAGGCCGTTTCTCGCGGCGAGCGTCTCCGGCCGGATTTCATGCCTGAGGGCGATGCCCCAGAGGCTGTCGCCCTTCTGGACCGTGTAGCGGCCAGCGAACTCCACCGTTTCGTCGGCAAGGTCTGGTTTGACCAGTTCCGGGGCGGTCGCCCCCTCCTTGAGGACCGGGATCACGAGGGCCTGCCCGATGCGTATCTTCGATGGTTCAAGTCCGGGATTGGCCTCTACGATCAGGGCGAGGGGGGCCCCGTAGGCCCGGGCCAGGGCGGATACCGAGTCGCCTGAGCGCACTGTATGGATCGCATACTTGATGAGTTTCGCGTCAGGGTCCTCGAGGGCCTTGACGATGGCCTCGGCGCTGCCGAGGGGAACCTTGAGGTTGTAGCCCTTCCAGGGAGGGGTTACCGCAAAGCGGAGCTCGGCGTTGGCGCTCCTGAGGGTTTCGGGGGCCAGGCCAGCCTGAGCGGCCAGAAGTCCGAGATCGACGGGCCTGGCCATCTCGACGCATTCCCACTCGATGGGGGGGCTCCAGTCGAGGGGCAGTCCGTTGCGCGCGGGGTACTTGAGTATGGATGCGACCGCCAGGAATTTCGGTACATAGGAGGAGGTCTCCTTCGAGAGATATCCTCCGTCGCGGAGCACGAAGAAGTCAGTGCTGCCCGCCGCCTTGACGGCGCGCGTGATCGCGCCGAGCCCCATGTTGTAGGCCGCGAGCGCGAGGTTCCAGTCATGGAGGCTCGCATGGTTGTCCGCCAGCTTGCGGAGGGCTGCGTCGGTGCTCTTCATGAAATCCCGCCGTTCGTCCACCCAGTCGTCGATGCGCATCCCGTAGCCACCGATCGAATTCCGCATGAACTGCCAGAGTCCTGCCGCCCCGCTCTTTGATACCGCCTTCAGCGAATACTCAGACTCTATGAGGGGCAGCCAGGCAAGCTCACGGGGCAGGCGGTAGAAATCGATGCGTTCCATGATGTAGGCCATCCAGGGTTGCCCCCGACCGAGCGCTACTGAAAGCCATCTTTTCCCGTCAGGGCCCAGATAGGAGGCCCGCCACTTCTCGAAGGCCGGCTCACCCCAGGGAATATCAAGATCGTACAACGCGTCCCTCAGCGCAGCGGGCACTGTAGGCACTGTAGGCACTGTAGGCACTGCCGTCACTGTGGCAGGCGCCGTCCCCTCGTCGCTGCCCGCCTTGGGGGGCGCCGGTGGCACTTCCGGTTCAGCCGGTGCTGCCGCCGGAGGGATCGCCGGTGGCACTATCGGCCCAGCCGGCCCAGTCGGCGCTGCCGCCGCTGCCGCTGCGGGCCCCATGCGCCGCCGTCCTTGAAACACCCAGCTGTAATCATCAGCATTGGTACCAAGGGATGCAGCCTGGGGCTGCGTGCCAGTGCCTGTCGTAGCTGCCGGCGAGGCGCTTGCCATGGCTGCCGCCCCCCCCCCTGCCAGAGGCTGCGCGGCAGCAGTGAAGGTGGCGGAGGCCAGGATGAGGGACGCGACCCCGAGCCACGCACGCGGGATCTGTCTCTGCGGGCCAAGCGCAGGTGGGCGACGCGACGGGGAAGGTGGGCCGCTTCGAGACTCGGACTTCCAGGGTCCGGCACGAAATGTCAACTGGCTTCTCACTGCATCTTTTCGCCGAAATAGATTCCCGCCCACTCCCACCTTCCGTGGATGTCCGGGTCGGCGGGGAAGTTGATCTTGCGGAAATAGAGGTACCAGGTCGTGACACGGTCGGACCAGCCCCAGGTCTTGAGGTAGGCTTCGCGTGTGCTCGAGGAGGGATCGAGGGCGTTTGAGTAGTTCACGCGGCTGCCGACCATGAGGGGGGCGAAGTCGAAGAGCACCTGGGAATTGACGTCGTTCTCGTCCTGGTGCCAGGACATCGCGAAGAAATTCACCTTGGCACGATACTTTCGTAATTGCATCGAACTCCCGGAGTCGAGGGCCACCTCGATCCCGCGCACAAGCGCGTCGAGGTCCTCGTAGGCCCAGTCCTTCGGGCTGTTGTAGAAATCGACGATGTTCCTCGCATAGGTGAAGGCGTCCGGGTAGCCTGGAATCTGCGTGGAGAAGTAGGGGAGGAACCGTGCGTAGGTCTCCACTGCCTTGGCCCAGTCCCCGACGCGCTCGTACTCCTTGCCCAGGAGGAAGAGCATCTGCCCCATGTCGACGCGGTCCTGGAAACGCGAGATGAGGGTGCTGAAATAGCCGATGCGCTTTTCCGGCGATTCTTCGGTACGGATGAGCCGCATGAGGCTTTCGTAATGGATCGAGGTCCCCTCGATCTCGAGGTCCGGATAATTGTTGACGACGCGCTCGTAGTACAGGGAGGCTATGGGGGCTGCCGCCTCGCTGTCGTAGCACCAGGCTGCGGTGAAGAGGTACCAGGCGTCGTTGGGGTCGTCGGGGTGCCTGTCCGCGAGGTCGGTGAGGAAGCTGGCCAGTTTGCCATATTCCTTGACACGGAGGAATATCGACGAGATTTCCCGGGCCGCCGCGAAGCGCTCAACGGTCGGGGTCGACCGGGAATCGAGGATGCCGAAGAGGACGCGCAGTTCGGATTTATCCTCCGGGCTGCCTACAAGCCAGATCGAGTTGGAATTGGAGCAGGAGGAAAGTGCCAGGAGGAGGGTGAAGACGAGGCCTGTCACGGCGCGGCCCGGCCGGCGAAGGGCCGGGCAGGCCGCAGGCCCAGCTATAGGACAGGAGCCGCCCAAGGCGCCTTTTCTGCCGCCTGAAGCGTCTATCCTGCCGCCGCATGTCATGCGGAAAAGCGTAGCATGTCATTGTGAGAGTTGGCAAGATCGGCAGGTTCAGCTACTATCTTGGGAACATGCGCCCGCCACGAACCGCCAAGTCGGAAGCCATCCTGCCCTCGATCTTCCTCGTGGCGCTGGTCGCTGCGGGAATTGTGCTGCGTGCCTCTGGAATGCTCGTGGCCTTGCGGGTGCTTCTCCCGGTGCTGGCCGTCGTTTTCGGGCTCATCCTCCTTTTTCTTGCGGCTAATGAGGGCAAGGCCCCCCTCCATCGTGGATCGGGAATTTCGTTCATCTTTGCCGGCGCCGTGCTGGCAGCAGCCACCCTGGGCCTCTCGCTCCGTCAATCCTGGCCCCTCTTCATGGTGGGTGCTGCGCTGGGCTGGATCGTCGATGGCCTGTCGCGTTTCGGGCGGCTTCGCGCCGCGACCTTTGTTCCATCAGTGGCCATGCTCCTCCTGGCCGGGTTCTTCTCGCTGTTTTCCTTCGGCCTCGTAACCATGAGGCTTGCCAAATTCCTGGCGATCTGGTGGCCCGCCTACATAATCCTTGCGGTTGCTGCCATCTTCGTTGCCCTCTGGTATCGTTCGCGGCGCGCTGCGGCGCGCAGGCGCTCTGTCGCGCCATGATCCGCCCCCGGCCCGGGGGTCTCGGAGCCTTCGCCCGCAGCGCGA
>JBMOIK010000097.1:0-11634 GCA_049317365.1 Rectinemataceae bacterium
TTCAGCCTTCCGACAAAGCTGGCAACTGCCTCGATCACGGTGGCATCGACATGGCCCGGGGTGTCGTATTCCGCCGGGTTGGCCGGACCGCTCCCCCTCATCATGAGGTGGTTGAGGTTGGGCATAAGCATCGTCGTTGCGTCCTTCTGGCCGCTGAGTCCCGACTTCCAGGCTGTCGCCTCGCTCGACATCACCTGATAGTCGCGTGAGCCGTGGATGACCAGGAGGGGGAGGCCGAGGCCCCGGGCGACCGTGACGGGGTTGTATCCAGCAAGGGAACGCCACCAGGCTGCCGGGATCGCCAGGGGGAGTTCCGAGGGCTCAGGATCAGTGTCCTCGGCTGCGGGTCCCAGGGCCTTGACCCGGGCTGCTGCCGCCACGAGTTCGGCGATCCCTGCGGATTTCTGCTCATCGTTGCCCGGCTGCAGCATCGACAGGTAGCGCACCTGGTCCACGATCACGTCCTCGAGGGGCCGCGCGTTCGGGGCGACCAGGACGAGGGCCGCGGGATGGAGGCCCGATCCAGCCGAAGCAGCCGCTGCCGCGATCATCGGGCCGAGCATGGCTCCCAGGGAATGACCAACTATGATGATCCGCCTGCCGTCCACCCGAGGATCGCGGGACAGGAGGGAAAGGGCAGCGACCGCGTCGTCAACGGTCTCGGAGCGGACGTCGATGTCCTCTGCCACCGCAGACAGGCGTGCGGAGTGGACGAGGGTGCGCTTGTCGTAGCGCAGCACCGCGATGCCCCTCGAGGCAAGCCCCAGCGCGATGTCCGCAAAGACCTTGTTGGGACCGATGGTCTCGTTTCGGTCGTTGGGGCCGGAGCCATGGACGAGGACGACGGCGGGGAAGGGTCCCTTTCCCTTCGGGATGGAAAGGGTGCCGGGTAGGGGCCAGCCGCCGGCATCCACGCTGGCCGGCTCGTCGGTCCAGCTGCCTGCCTTGGCGTAGGGAGGAAGGTCCCACTGGGCGCGATTTTCCAGCCTGACAACGAAGAATCCGGCGACCTTGCCCGTGTCCTTTCCAGTTCCACCGATGGTGACGCGGAAATCCGCATAGTACCTATCGAAGCTGCCCCGTAGCGAGACGATGTTCGTGCCTGACCTGGCTTCCACGGCGGGTTTGCCGAGTCCTGAGAAGCTGCCGCATCTCGCCAGAAGCTGATCTGCAGTCCCTGCCGCCTGGACATCGCTGAAGGCGGTCTTCATGGCATCGGTCATCATGGCCCGATAGGCTGGGTCCTTGGCAAAGAAAGCGGTGATGAAATTCCGAGCCACCGTTCCGGGATCGGCGGCCTGGGCTATAGCCTGCGCAGAGACCGTATTGAGACTGGAAAAAGCCACGGAAAATGCGAGGGCGGGAAGGAGGGCAAATCGTCGTATATCCATGAAGCCATTCTACACCACGGACGGCCCTTCCTGCCTTGCCCCCCAGGCCCAGTCGGAGTACCATTCGGCCCGCCTGAGAGGATATTTCCAGCTTCAAGGAGTCAACATGCGCAAGGAACTCGAGCGTCTGGTAGAGCTTGACCGCGAGAAAAAGATTGTCGCCCACATCGGAGCGCTGCTCGGCTGGGACCAGGAAACTGGCATGCCGGAAAAAGCGGTGGACGAGCGCTCCGAGCAGCTTGCCATGATTCAGGGCCTCGCCCATGCCAAGGCTGTGCGCCCCGAAGTAGGGGAACTCCTCACGAAACTGGGTTCAACCAGTGAGAACCCTCCTGGTGATCCTGCATTGGCAGCCGATGAGCGTGCCTTCCTCAGGGTCCTTCGCCGTGCCTACGACCGTGATACCAAGCTCCCTGCCGATCTGGTTGAGGAGATGGCCCGCACGACGAGCCTCGCCCAGCCCGCCTGGGTAAAGGCCAGGAAGGAGGACGATTTCGCCTCCTTCGCCCCTCACCTTGAAAAGATCCTTGAGCTCGAGCGTCGGGTCGCAACCTGCCTCGGTCCCGGCAAGCCTCCCTATGATGTCCTCCTCGACCTCTATGAACCCGGGTCGACCGAAGCCTCCATTGCGGAGCTGTTTTCCAGACTCCGCGCCGACCTGGTGAAGATCCTGGGGAAGATCAAGTCGCTAACCCAGGTGGACGATTCCTTCCTCCACGAGGCGATAGGCGAGGGCAGGCAGCGAGCTGTTTCCGACTGGCTCATGGATGTGTTGGCCTTCGACCCTTCGCGCGGGAGGCTCGACATCTCAGCCCATCCCTTCACCACGACTCTAGGCAGCGATGATGTCCGCATCACAACCCGCTACCTCGAGAACTTCATCCCCTCATCCATATTCTCCACCATGCATGAGACTGGCCACGCGCTCTATGAGCTGGGCCTGGCTCCCGGAGCCTCCTTCGCGGGCACCGAGCTTGCCGAGGCTGCCTCGATGGCCATCCACGAGTCACAGAGCCGGATGTGGGAAAACATGGTGGGCCGCGGCGAGGCATTCTGGAAGGGACATTTCCACAAGCTCGTCGACCTCGTCTCCCCTACCTGGGATGGGCTTGGGCGCGAGGATTTCCTTCGCGCCGTCAACAAGGTCGAGCCCTCGCAGATCCGTACCGAAGCCGATGAAGTCACCTACGGACTTCACATCATCCTCCGCTTCGAGCTTGAGGCGGACCTGATTTCCGGGAGGCTCGCCGTCAAGGATCTTCCCAAGGCCTGGAACGCCAAGACCCGTGAGCTTCTCGGCATCGAAGTCCGCGACGATGCCCACGGCTGCCTCCAGGATGTGCACTGGTCTGCCGCCCTCTTCGGCTACTTTCCAAGCTATACCCTGGGCAACCTCTACGCGGCACAATTCTGGGAAGCGATGCGCAAAGACCTTCCCGATATCGATGCCCGCATCGAGGCAGGGGACACTGCCTCCCTCCTGGCCTGGCTCCGCGACAGGATCCACAAGGCTGGCGGAAGCTACCTTCCCGGCGAGCTTGTGGAGAGGGTCACCGGCCATGCCCTCGATCCTTCCCACTTCGTAAGCTATCTCGACCGTAAATATGCGCGGGTCTACGGCTATTGATTTTCTCGCAGCCTGACCCAGGGAGCCTCGGAGGATGACGGTTCCGCTGTATGCCAATCCCTGGCTCTGGCTCCTCCTGGGGAGCCTCGCCCTCGGTGGGGGCCTGGCCATGTTCCTGAGAATCCTTCTCAGGCAACTAGGCCAGAGGCGCAGGCGTCCCGAGGGCCTGCCAACCGCTGGCATGGTGCTTGTTTCCATCGCGGTCCTGTCCACTACCGGTCTCTTTGTCTTCCCTGACAAGGAAGTGTTGGGAGAATCTGGCTTCCGGATTGTTGGCCTCCTTTCGCTGGGACTCGGCTTCCTCGCGGGCCTCTTTCCCCGCGCCTTCGGCCTGCCCCTCCTGCCGCTCCTTGTGCTGGCCATCGGCCTGGCCGCAACCGGACTCGACGGCTGGGCCGCTGTGGAAGGAAAGCACGTAATTGCGACGATCACTCCCTATTCGGTCGATGCCTCGGGCATGCACGGCGAACTGTCGCTCGCGGCTCCGGGCGCTGGCCCTGCCGTCCGGGCCCTCGAGCTGCCTGGAACCGAGGCCGGCCTCGAAGTGGAGAGGCTCGCCCTCGGAGGTCCGCTGACGCTCCTTGGCTCGCCTTCACGCTACCGCGTGGCAGCCGTCAGCAGCGCCGCAGCTACGGGGCCCGGCCTGATCCTGCCGCCGCGCTCGAGCATCCTCGACACACTGCTCCCCCTTGGTCCAGGCGGCAGCGGTGAGTCAGGTTTCGCCTTTATCCGACGCTGGAGGGAGTCAGCTGCGCCGGAACGGCTCGAGGCCCTTGTCCAGCAGCGCTTCACCCTCGACCCGGCTGCACCCCGGGGTGGGCAGCTCGGCAGCGAGGGTGGCCAGGACCTTTTCAACTAGCTCCTGTCAGCGAAGGGCGAGAGCTTCGATCTCCACAAGTCCGCCCCTTGGCAGGGCTGCGACGGCGATGGTCGAGCGGGCAGGGCGATGGACGCCGAAAAATGCTCCATAAATCTCGTTCACCTTCGCAAAGTCGCCCATGCTGACCAGGAAGATCGTCGTCTTGACGACACGGTCGGGACCGAGGCCCGCGCCTTTCAAGACGGCGGCCAGGTTGGCGAGAGCCTGCCGCGTCTGGGCTTCCACGCCCTCGGCAAGGACGCCTGAAACAGGGTCGAGACCCAGCTGGCCGGAGCAGTAGATTGCTGTGCCCGCATCCATGGCCTGGGAATAGGGACCGATCGCGGCAGGCGCTTCGGTCGTGACAATAGGCTTCAATTCCATGCAGTTCTCCTTGCGCAATGGCGCGGGCCAATGATGATCGAAAGGGCCAGCAGTGGCAATGCCGCCACCGCTGCCGCCATGGACAGGCCCTGCTGCTCCCGCTAGGATGGCCACATGTCAGTCGTCCCCATCCTCGGCCCACGAGGTTTCCTCTACCTCGCCACCTCGCGTCGCTCAGGAGGCCTGTCCCTCGGCGTCAACCTCTTTGCCGAGGGCAAGCGATGCAATTTCGATTGCGCCTACTGCGAAGTCGTCAAGGGAGGGGCAGGGGACCGCTTTTCGGTCGAGGGCCTCGAAGAGGACCTCGAGGGCTTCGCCGCCTCGGCCAGCTCTGGAGCGCTACGGGGTGAGCCGCTCAGGGACATCTCGATAGCCGGTGACGGCGAGCCGACCCTGTCGCCCCTCCTCGGAGAGGCGATCGAGGCCATCGCGGCGGCGAAGAGCCGCCATCCTGAGGTCTTCGGGCAGTCGGCATTTGTACTAATTACCAATTCAACCGGCCTGGCCGTCCCGAAGGTTGCGGAATTCCTCGAGGCCGCGGTCCGCACGCACGGTCTTCTAGTCTGGGCCAAGCTCGATGCCGGCAGCCAGTCCTGGTTCCGCAGCATCGACAGGAGCCCGATCGACTTCACTACCGTCCTTTCAGGCCTCGAGGCCTTTGCACAGCGGACTCCGGTGATCATCCAGTCCATGTTCTGCGCCCTGGCGGTGGGACCGGATGCCGAGCCATCGCCGCCTCCGGCGGAAGAACTTGACAATTGGATCGATACCCTGGTCGGCCTCCTGGAGCGCGGTGCCAGGGTCGGGGGGATCCAGCTCTACACGCAGGCACGGCCTGCGCCCCTCGGCATTACCGCTCCCCTCGAAGGGCCATGGATGAGGGCCTTCGCCCACCGCGTCCGCACGGAGCTCCAGCGTGGAGGCCATGATGTCACCGTGCGCGTCTATGGAAGCGGCTCAGAGCTTGAAATCGACGGCGACAGACCGTGATCGACCTCCACAGCCACTCGACGGCAAGCGACGGAAGCCTGTCCCCGGCCGAGCTCGTGGCCCTTGCCGCGAAGTCGGGCGTCACGGCCCTTGCCCTCACCGACCACGATACACTGGCAGGCATTCCGGAGGCGGAGGAGGCTGCGGGAAAGCTCGGCGTGAGGCTCATCAGGGGCGTCGAGATCGAGATCGCCTTTTCGCCGGGGGAATTCCACGTCCTGGGCCTCGACCTCCGCGACATTGACGGCGAGATCGGAGAGGCCATGACAAGGCTCGCGCGCCTTCGCCGGGAACGTAACGGACGCATCATCGCCAAGCTCAACGCCGCCGGCATAGATGCCACGATGGAAGAACTCATCGCAATTGCGACGGGAAGCGGCGAGGAGTTCACCGGCCAGATCGGTCGCCCCCACATTGCCAGCCTCCTTGTTGCCAGGAATGCTGCCAGGGACAGGCAGGACGCCTTTGACAAGTGGCTCGCCAAGGGCCGCCCCTTCTACGATGCCAAGGAATGCCTTGAACTGGGACAGGCCATCGGGCTCATCCACGATGCCGGAGGCCTCGCCATCGTTGCCCATCCGAGGTCGCTTTTTATTTCCTGGGGACGCCTGGCGACCCACTTTGACGAATGGAAGGATCTGGCGATCGACGGAATCGAGGCCTGGCATCCGACCGCCAAGGCCGGCGAATGCCGCCGCCTCGAGAAGATGGGCCGCGAGCGAGGATTCAGGATCACTGCCGGAAGCGACTACCACGGCTCCCTGCGCCCCGAACGCAGGCTGGGGCGCAGCGCGGGAAAAATGGAGATAGGGGAGGAATGGCTAAAGGAAATCGAAAGATGAGTGTCAACCGCACCCAGCGTCGCCCCTCCCTGGGGACCTTCAGCCGAGAAGGCTAATCATCCAGTCCCAATCCGTCGAGGATCCTGGGCACGCACTTCTCGATCCGCGATTCCCGCGTCGTGGACTGTTTGGCCTGGGAAATGTGGAAGATGTATCCCTTCTGCCGCCCCGGCGTCAGTGATTGAAAGGCAGTCCGCAAGGCAGAGTCCCCATCCAGCCTCTTTCGGAGTTCCTCGGGAACCACATACTCCGAAGCCTTCTTGAATTGCACCTCAAGGCCAGATGCCTCGACTTCGATCGCCTCGAGGATATATTCTTTCAGGGTCTTTTCCAGCTTCACGATTTCCTGAACCTTCGTGAAACGGACCTGCCGGCCGGCCTGCACGTTCTCAGTCTGCGCGACGAGTATGCCCTTGGAGTCTTTCAGCAAGGAGCCCTTGACGAAGAGGAGGGCACAATACTCCTTGAAGCCATGCATTATGAGAATGTTTTTACCCTTCGCCATGTAGCAGGGCTTTCCCCACTTCAGTTCCTCGGACAGCCTGCAGTCGAGGAGGATCTGCCTGAGTTTCCTGAATTCCTCCTGCCACCTGCTTTCATCGCCGATGAACTCATCTACTTTCGGATTCATCCGTCGCACCTCCGAGCCAGGGTTTGCAAGGATCGACTGTCATGTCCTATGCCAGTATATGGGCTACCAGCGGCGGAAAACCGTTGAAGTAGATCGAGGAGTAGCTCTGCGTGTAGGCACCGGTGGACAGGATGTACACCCGCTCGCCGATCTTGGTCTTTTCGGGCATCTTGTAGAGCTTCTTTTCATACAGGATGTCCATGGAATCGCAGGTGGGACCGGCCAGGATTATCGGGACGGCCTTGCCTTCGCCCTGGAAGAAGATGGGGTACTTGATCGCCTCGTCGAGGGTCTCGATCAGGCCCCCGAACTTGCCGATGTCGAGGAAGACCCAACTATTTCGGTCATGTACGGATTTCTTCGCGATGTTGACGATCTCGCTGACGATGACACCGGCGTCGCCGGCCATGGACCGTCCAGGCTCGATGATGATCTCCTCGGGGAGGTTCTCGCCGAAGGTGTTCTTGAGGAAACGCTGGATGTCCTCCGCGTACTGTCCGAGGGCATCGGTGGCTTCGACATAGTTGGCAGGAAATCCGCCTCCCATGTTGATCATCTTCATCTCGACCTTGGCCTCGTTCCTGGCCCAGTTCCACAGCTGTCCGACCTGGGTGAGCGCAGTGGACCACTGCCCGATGTCCCGCTGCTGCGAGCCCGGATGGAAGGAGATGCCGTAGGGCTGGAGTCCGAAGCGGACGGCTGTCTTGATGAGTTGGCGCGCGAGGTCGGGGTGCGAGCCGAATTTCCGGGACAGGGGCCAATCGGCACCGAGTCCCTCGGTGAGGAGGCGGAAGAAGACCTTCGAGCCCGGGGCCGCACGCGAGAGCTTGTCGATGTCCGCGATGGAGTCGGTGACGAAGAGCCGGACGCCTTTTTCGTAGAAGTAGGCGATGTCCTTTTCTTTCTTGATGGTGTTGCCGAAGGACATGCGTTCGGGCGCGACGCCGAGGCGGAGGAGCTGGTCAAGCTCGTAGCGGGTCGCAACGTCGAAGTTGGAGCCGAGGGATGCAAGGAGGCTGACGACCTCGTCGGTGGGATTGGCCTTGACCGCGTAGTAGATGTTGGCGAAGGGGAGGTTGGAGCGCAGGGCCTCATAATTCCCCTTTATCACATCGAGGTCGATGATCAGGCAGGGAGTCTCCTTGTCCTTCGCGAATTCCTTGATGCGGTCAAACTTTTCGCGGGCCATGAAGGTCTCGAGCGGGAAGCGATAGGCGGCGGTGGTTTCCATGCGGCACCTCTTTCTATGAATGTCGTCTGTAGTGCTTGAAAATAGAGACAGGTTGCCTTCTTGTCAAGGAAAGGGTATACCGCCTGTATGGTATCATTCTACCTCAAGAAAGCCTTCTTCGATGGCTGGGACCATCTATTCGGCCTGGCAGCCCTCAATGCGGTCTTGCTCGCCCTTGCCTTCGGCGGCATCTCGCTCGCGTCTGTCCTGCCGCCCGCGATCGCCATTGCCCTGGGAGTCGTACTCTGGTTTGGACTCTCGGTTTTTTTCGCGGCCATCGTTGCTGCCACGATGCGATGGAGCGACTACGGGGATTTCCACATCAGCGAGCTTATTGGCATCCTCCGACAGGCCATCCTTCCTGGTCTGCAGTTCGGGCTTTTCATCGGCATGGCCGTACTGGCCCTGGCCTTCACCGTGCCTTTTTACATGGGCCAGGGTCTGCTTGGTGCCGCTCTGGCCGGATTGATCCTCTGGATAAGCATTGCATGGATCATCGGGCTCCAGTTTTATCTGCCACTCTGGTTCAGGCTGGGAGGTGGACTGAGGAAGAACCTCCGCAAAAGCTTCCTTCTCCTCTTGGACAACCTTGGCATATCCGCCCTCCTCTTTGTGTGGAGCCTATTCACCCTCATCGTCTCCCCACTTCTGGCCTTCCTCGCTCCAGGGCCTGCTGGCGTCACGCTCGCCTGGAACGACGCACTCAGGCTCCTCCTTCTCAAGTACGACTGGAGGGAAGCGCACAAGGGCGAGGCCGTGGAGTCCAAATCCATCCCGGTGCCGTGGAAGGAGCTGCTCGTAGAGGAGGAAGAGCGCGTCGGCAAGCGCAGCCTCAAGGGCATGCTCTTTCCCTGGAAGGATTGAGAGGGCACTTCCGGTGACTTCGCGTTCCGCGCGTTGACGTGAGGCAGTCCTTTGCCCTATTATGATTTCCACCCATGGCCATAACCACAAGCCAACAGATCTCGCGTTGGTATGAAGTCTACAAAACCATAGATGTCTCATTCACGAAGGAGATCGTAAAGGCGATCGGGCTCGAGCCGAGGCATGTCTATCTCAAGTGCGTCGGAGAGCAATGGCCCTGTGTCATCTACTCCACCTCCTTCGCTGGCGCCAAGATAATCGCCACCTCGAAATCCAATTTCACCGAAAAGCTCCAGAAAGCCAATTCCCTCGTTTCCCTGCGCTTCAGTTTCAGGATGGAGGGGAAGACCGACCCGGTCAGTTTTTTCATCCAGGGCCGCGTGATGGGTAGCGCGCCGTACACGCAGAGCGGCAGCGAGCTCCAGTTCATGACGATCGAGTACACCCAGCGGCCGCCGGACGACCTCATCGACATCCTGGGCCAGGTGCTCGAGGCCAATGTGAGTGCAGCCCGCCGGCGCGAGGATCGCGTCCTGGTCTCGCCGGACATGATGCGAAAGATGAGCCTCCTGACCAAGGACACGATCATTTCCGTCCAGGGAGTTCCAAGGAAGTGCATCATCCGGGACCTTTCCTTCAGCGGAGCCAAGATCATCATCATGGGTCTCGCCCGCTTCCTCGTTGACAAGGAATGCATGCTCCGCCTCGATTTCGAGGAACCCCGCGAATGCGTCGACATCAAGGGCTCCATCATCCGTTTCGAGGACGTCGAGGGTCGGAAGGACCTCGCGGCCGTGGCTGTGGTCTTTGACGAAGCGCTCCTCCCCCTTTCCTACAAGATCCATCTCAACGCCTGCCTTTCCCAGACCCGCCCCTCACGTGTCGAGGAAGATCCCGGATTGAAGGCTGCTCCCCAGGCGTGAGTCCCAATGAGGGCGTGAAGGACGACTTCCCGCCATGCCCGATTCCGGAGGTTGACCGAACATGACAGATATGAGACAGACGCGGCGCGACGAGGCCCTTGGACGACTCGTCTATATCGAGCTCCCCAAGGCTTTCAACCGCGAGATCGGGGCCTTCAAGCCCGACCCTGCGATTCCCCTTCCCGTCGAGACAGCAGGCATCGTCGATAACTTCGACCCTCGCGTGATCACCGGAGAGGCGATCGTTGCGGGAATGATGCGAATCCTCGCCTGGGACCCCGACAATCTCAACGCAGCCTACTATCGCGGCTTTGTCCGCGCGGTAAAGCCCGAGCTCCTCTCGCTTCTTTCCGAGGCTGGCGTGCTCAAGGCGCGCAGCAAAGCCTGGGATGTTGCCGAGGAGATTTTCCTCGCCTTGGCTGGCATCTATCCGGAGGCTCCCGAGCCACTGGTCGATCTGGCCATACTCTACGAGGACCATGCGGAGTCGCTGGCCCTGGCAGGGGACGAGGAGGGGGCCGAGTTCCTCGACAGCCTGGCCTTCGAACGCCACAAGGCCCTTCTTTCGCTCGAACCCTCCTTTCCCGAGGCGTATTTCAATGCTGGCTTCTTTTTCCTGCGCCGCAGGAACTACGAACGCGCGGCGAGTCTTCTTGAGACCTATGTGCAGATCGGCCCCGAGGGTGAACGCAGGGTGCGTGCCGGCGAAGTCCTGTCGAGCCTTCGCGATCAGGGTTACCTTGATGAGCTGTTCAAGGAAGCCTACGACTTCATCAAGCTGGGGCGCGAGTCGGAAGGCCTCGAGAAGGCTTCCCTCTTCCTGGCGCGGAATCCGCGCATCTGGAACGCCTGGTTCCTCAAGGGCTGGGCGCTGCGGCGGCTTTCACGCTGGGCCGAGGGCCGGGAAGCCTTCGAGCGCGCCATCGAGCTTGAAGCAGAAGGCACCGATGTGTTCAACGAGCTTTCAATCTGCCTCGTTGAACTCGGCTTTATCGATGAAGCCCGCAGCGCCCTCGAAAAGGCCCTGGTCCGCGAGCCGGAGAACACCAAGATCATCACGAACCTCGGAGCGGTTGCCGTGCGCCAGGGGCGCAGGGCCGAAGCCGAGGGTTTCTTCCTCACGGCCCTCGAGATCGAGCCCGAGGACAAGGCCGCGGCCGCCTGGCTCCTGCGCCTTGAAGGGGAGGGCTGATCCAGGATGGCAGCTCGGGGAAGGGGAAAGGGTGAGTCCGGCCCGATCAAGGGTGGTTCCGCCGGATGCCTCCTGTGGCTTATCGTCTTCAGCTTCATCTTTGTCCTCTTTGTGGTCAATTGGGGTCGTATCACCGAAACCCTCGAGCGGACGAACTTCAGCGGTATCGTGCGCAACCAGCGCGAGGACGATCCGGGAGGCAAGGCTGCACCGGTGAAGCCGGCGCCGAAGGTGGGGGAGTCAGTGCAGCGCGATTCCGGGGACGAGGTGCCTGTGCCGCAGCCCTCCTCGAATCCGGAGGCGAAGGGGGCGCAGGAGCCCAGGAAGACCGAACCCATCGCGGTGCCAGAGGCGCCCAGGGCCGTGGTTCCGGCTGCGACCGCAGCGCCTTCAGCGACCAAGGCAGTTCCGGCGGCCTCAGCGCCAGCGGTGGCACAGCCCGCCAAGGCCGTCCGCACGAGGTCGGCCACGCTCTATTTCGTCAGGATCGACGACGATGGCATCATTGCCCGCGAGAGCGTGAAGCGCAACATCCCCGCCAGTGACTCGCCCTTGACCGATGCCCTCACCGCCCTCATCAATGGACCCAATGCCGATGAACTTGGGAAGAGGCTCGTGAGCCTCATCCCCGCCGGGACGAGGCTCATCGGAGTCCGCGTCCAGGGCAGCACCGCGGTCGTCAATCTCAGCGAACCCTTCA
>JBMOIK010000098.1:0-11524 GCA_049317365.1 Rectinemataceae bacterium
CCGCAACCGCCTCCTTGTGACCAGCCATGTCCACCAGAAGATCATTGGGACCACGAGCCGACAGGGAAGCGCCTGCGCCGACCTGCGCTTCCTCAACACGGGTACCATCGAATTCAAGGGAGTGAGCCTCACCGTCTACGACGCGATCCTGTCGGTGGAGGAGGAATGGCGCCTCGAATTCCTGGGCGAGCTCAAGGAGCTCTACGACTCCCTGGACAAGGGGATGTGGCGATCGAAGGTCTTCGAGGACACCCTCAAGCTCGCCGCCCGCCTGGTCCTGAGCATCCCATGCTGCGAGGCCGCCCGCGGGGCTTCAGACTTCACCAAGCTCGGGCAGAGCCAGCTGCTTGCCCTCATAAACTCGGCGAAGGAGAACTTCGCCGGGGGAAATTTCGAGGCGGCCGTGACTGCCCTCCTCCAGGTGGGAACCGACCTGGCACGCGCCGCAGGGATCGACGTCGTAGCCCTCGAATACATCAAGACCGTGGGCGATGGCTACCGGGAGATCCTCGCTTCCTTCGTCGAGTGCCTCGACGCCGAGATCGGCAGCCGTCCGGACGAGGTCTTCAGCCCGACGGCCAAGGCGACTTTTGAGACCCTCAGGAAACACTCATCGCTGTTCGAGCGAGCCCTTGAGAAGGCGAGGCAGGAGGTCCGGAGCCGGAAGGCGACCTGGTTCCGCGCCGCTGACCAGGCAGCGCCGGCGATGGGCGTCAGGATAGAATCCCGCAAGTAGGGCAGGCACGACCCTTGTAGGTCGGGATTCAGGTGTCCAGTATTGTTCAATGATACCTATCATATTTCATACTATAAGCATTGTGTATATGTAATGAAGCTCTCTTCCCGCAGTGGCCAGGCATCGATAGACTTCCTGACATCTGCCAATCAGAAGAAAAGGATGCGTTTGGAAGCAAGCATCTATTGACGAATTTCAATATTCTTCCATACTTTGCAGACAACAAGGCGGTTTGACGGCGTGCTGAAGAACCTGGAAAAGAGCATCCTGTCCGCCTACGATCCGGATAATGTCTTTATCCTGAAAAAGGTGGAGCTGCTCTCCCGTATCAATTTCGCGCTGCTGCTGCTTACCGTATTCGTTGACTTTCCCCTCCACCTGGTCTTCGAACCGGCTCGCCGCTATCTCTTGATCGGGGATGTCCTTGTGCTTGTCGCGATGATGGTCTCGATCCGCCTCGTCATGCTGGGGCGTGCCACCGCGGCGGGTATGGTGACTACGCTTTCCGCGCTTTTAGTCGTCCTCCTCAACAATGTCATCGGCGACTATTTCAACCCTGGTCTCGCCTCGGTTTCCAGGCTCCTTGAGACTCTCATCGTGGTCCTGGTTGTCCTGCCCGTGATCGCAAGTTTTACGATCAAACCCTCCCTCCTCGTGATCGCCACCCTCGCTTCCAGCCTCGTAGTCGTCGCGCATTTCCTTGTCCTCAGTGAAGTAGCCCTTCTAGAGGTTCCTGTCTCGTTCCTCATCTACCTGTCCTTGGTTGCCTATCTTGGCATTGCGAGCATGGCCAACCTCAGGATCATCAACAAGGCGATCTCCTTGCTGGTCGGGGCGAAGGAGCAGCTTTCCATCTGGAACACCAGGCTCGAGAAGACCATCACCGAACGCACCCAGGAACTTGTCGAAGCCAACGACGAGCTGAAAAGGGCGCTGGTCGAACAACTGCAGGCGCAGATAGCCACCCAGCAAAGCGAGCAACGATACCAGTCCTTGGTTGAGTGGTCGCCCTATGCGGTCATCGTCCACAGGGACGGGAAAATGGTGTATGCCAATCCATTGGCGCTGGAAATGTTCGGGGCAGGGTCGGCTCAGGACCTGCTCGGAAAGAGCATCTTCGACAGGATTCATCCGGACTGCCATGCAATAGTGCAGGAACGGATACGCAAGGCAATCGACCATGGCACCGAAGCGCCGAAGATCGAATTGAAGTATCGCAGGCTTGACGGGACTGCCTTTGATGCGGAAGTGCAGGGCAGACCGATTGTCTATGAGGGCACCCTCAGCATCCAGGCTTCCCTGCATGACATCACGGAGCGCAGGATCGCAGAAAACACCCTGCGGGATGTCAATGCCAGCCTCGAAACCGCAACTGACATAGCGATACACCTGAAACAGCAGGCGGAAGCGGCAAACAAGGCGAAAAGCGTCTTCCTGGCGAACATGTCCCATGAGATCAGGACACCCCTGAATGCAATCATCGGATTTTCGCAGCTGATGAAACGCGACACCGGGGTGTCGGACTCCCAGAAGGAAAACATAGGAGCGATCAATGTTGCCAGCGCGCAACTGCTGTCGCTCATCAATGACATCCTGGAATTGTCGAAGATCGAGGCGGGACGGATATCGCTGAATCCAGCGCTTGCCGATGTGCATGCCCTCCTGAATGAGGTCCAGGTGATCTTCAGGAAACAGGCAGAGGCCAGGCAGCTGCAGTTCACCTTCGAGGTCGCTGATGGGGTCCCGCGTCTGGCACTGGTCGATGAGGGCAAACTGAAACAGATTTTCTACAACCTGATCGGAAATGCGGTGAAGTTCACCAGGGAAGGTGGCATCGCGGTCCGGATTGGCGTACGCGACCTCGCCAGGTCGAAAATGAGCCTGGTGGCGGAAATTCAGGATTCCGGAGCTGGCATTGCCGAAAACGAAATGGGCAGGCTCTTCGGGCGTTTCGAGCAGCTGAGCGCTGGAATGGCCACTGGGGGAGGCACGGGTCTGGGATTGGCGCTCAGCCGTGAACTGGCCCAGTTGATGGGTGGTGACATCAGCGTGACCAGCGAGGCAGGCAAGGGCTCGGTGTTCACCTTCCATGTCGAGATAGGAGAGGGGGAGGGCCTTGCCATCACGGCGGTCAACCCCAGACGCATCATAGGCATCAAGGACAGGGAGGAGCCTCACCGGATACTGATTGTCGACGACAGGCAGGAAAACCGGCGGGTGGTCGCAAAGCTCCTCGGCCATGCGGGATTCCAGACGAATGAGGCCGTCAACGGAAAAGAAGCAATAGCCCTATTCGCTGAATGGGAACCTCATCTGATCCTCATGGACATGCGCATGCCCGTGATGAACGGGTATGAGGCGACCCAGCGCATCAAGTCGACCGACAGGGGCAAAGGGACACCCATCGTCGTCCTGACCGCCAGTTCCTTCGAGGAGGAGAAGAAAAGCGAGATCGCCGGCTCCATCCAGGGCTACCTACGCAAACCCTTCCACGAGGAAGAGCTGTTCGCTGTCGTGGGGAACGCCCTCGGGATTGAATACAATTATGAGGATGAAATGACAGCGCCTGCCCCCGGGGAAGGCGTGGAAGCTAGAGGGATCTCCGAGGAGGACCTGGCAGGACTTCCGGATCCCCTGCTTTGCCAGATGCGCGAGGCGCTCGCGGTGGCTGATTTCAGCCTCCTGGGCGAACTCATCGCTTCCATCGATACCGGCCATTCGGCCCTTGCCCGACGCCTCTCGCTTCTGGCCAGCAATTACGACTTTGTGGAATTGCAGGCGGCATTGAAAACCAGGGAGCTGCCCAATGGATAACGGAATGGAAAGAGGGGCGGGCATTCCGAACATCCTCGTCGTGGATGATGTGGCAGCCAATCTCAAACTCCTGGGAGAGATCCTGAAGACTGAGGGTTACAAGGTCCGCCAGGTTCCCCATGGCGAACTGGCCCTGCAGGTGGCGGCCCGGGAAAAGCCGGACTTGATATTGCTCGATGTCATGATGCCAGGCATGGACGGTTACGAGGTCTGCCGCCGATTGAAAGCCGATCCCGGTCTTGCAGACATACCGGTCATCTTCATAAGCGCCCTTGACGGTACGAACGACATCGTGACCGCCCTGGCCTTGGGCGGAGTTGACTACATCGGCAAACCCTTCGTCGCGGAGGAGGTAAAGGCGAGGATCCGCACGCATCTGAAGCTCTATCTCCAGGGCAAGGAGCTCCGTGAGTCCAACGCCACAAAGGACAAGTTCTTTTCCATCATCGCCCACGATCTCCGGGGTCCCTTCGCCGGATTCCTCGGCGCAACCCAGTTGATGTTCGAGCAATTACCGGATTTGTCGCAAAGCGAAATACGCCAGTTCGCGAAGGGCTTGAACGAATCGGCCTCCAATCTCTTCCGCTTGCTCGAAAACCTCCTTGAGTGGGCGCGCCTGCAGAGGGGATTGACGAGTTTCGAACTTCGGCACTTTCCACTGATTGGCCTGGTAGAAAAGAGCATCGGCCTGGTGTCGGACTCGGCCATGAAAAAGGGAGTAGAAATACGGATTGATATCCCGGAGGGTCTGGAAGTAGTCGCCGACGAATACATGCTCGAGTCCATTCTCCGCAACCTTGCAAGCAATGCAGTGAAATTCACCCGAAAGGGTGGGGAAGTCGCCATTGTGGCGAAACAGGCTGCCGATGCTTCGGTCGCTCTTTCGGTCAGCGATACGGGCATAGGAATGGACAGCGCAATGGCCGCCGGTCTTTTCCGGATCGATGCCCAGAACAACCGCAGGGGAACGGAAGGCGAAGCGAGTAGTGGACTTGGCTTGATCATTTGTAAGGACTTTGTCGAGCGGCACGGCGGCAGGCTCTGGGTCGAGAGCGAGGAGGGGGTGGGAAGCAGCTTCCATTTCACGCTCCCTACAGGGATTCCGGACCCTGACCGCCCCCGGAGCCCGATGGCCGTCCCGGGTGCCACCGGCTGACTCCGAGCTGTCCTCCCCTACCTCCCAATCGCTTGCTCCCCAGGCTCCGCCATGCGAATTCCTAAGCCCCCGTGGCGCCTGGATAGTTTTCCATGCCGGGAAAATCGAAGCCGATGAGGCCTTGCAGCTCAAGGGCGCGCACTGCGGCAACCACTCGCTGACCGGCCGCATCGCATTCGGAAAGCCTGACGCGGCCGAGGGCCTCGACCTTCGCAAGGATGCGCCCGGCCGCGTCGGGGTCGAGGCGCGAGAGCACCTTGCTGCGGGTGGCTGCAACCAGGGGCTTCAGGCCGAGCGCGATGTCGCCCTCCTCGACCTTTCCAAGGAGGAGGGCGATGGATTGGGCATCGAGGAGGCTGATATCCTCGAAGACGAAGAGGAGTCTCTTGATCTCTTCGGACAGCGCAGGATCGACCAGGTCGAGCCCTTCGATCACTGATTTTTCGGTCTCGCGCCGCGTCATGTTCAGCATACTGACTATCTTGGACAGGCCGCCCGAGACAGGGGCCGCGCGCCCCAAAGCCTCGAGCTTTTTTGCGAGGATGCGTTCGAACTCCTGGGCCAGGCCCGGCAGCACCGCTCCCAGGGAAGCCAGACGGCGGACTACATCCATCCGATAGGCTGAAGGAAGCTCGTCGAGGACCCGCGCGGCGAGGCTGTCGTCGAGCCGGGCCAGGACGAGGGCGGAAGCCTGGGCCCGCTCCGAAGCGAGGAAGGCTGCCAGGGCTTCTGCCTTCGCCGTGGAAAGCGAGGCAAAAAGCCCAGACTCCCCCGTGGGCCGGCCAGGCTCGGATTCGTCCGCTCCTCCGAAGGCCAGGCGGTCGGCGAAACCCTCCTGCCGGGCTTCGACATGGGCAAGGCGGGTGCCGAGCATGCCGAGGCTTCCTTCGATACTCTCTTTTAGCCCGTCGAAACCCTTCCCGATCCCGGCAAAGCCCTCCTCGAGACGCCGGACCAGGACATCCGCGGGGCCATCCGAGAGGGAGCCTGCCCGGTCCTCCCCCTCCTCGAGGACATTGAGCGTGAACCTTCCCCGATGGATGCCCGGGGGCAAACTGAAACGCAGCGTCTCCAGCCCTCCCGCGCGCAGCCGGCCCACTCCCTCGTCAAGACCGGGTATGGGAATAATTGCTCCCTTTTTGAGGAAGCGGAGCCCGGTGATGGAGAGCCTCCCGCCCTCGACGATCAGCTCGGCCGGAGCGTCGATGCCCCGGGCCACCTGGGTGGATATCGCTCCCTTCGAATCGGGACGCGCGAGGGTGTACCAATACTCGGCTGAGAGCTTGTGCATGACCGGCTCGACGGAGATGTAGGGAATTACGACGTGGAGGCGGGCTGTCCGCCCAGCGATGGCGACATCGAGGCCGACCAGGAGGATCATCTCCGTCGGCGGCACGACCTGGCAGAAGCGTGGATCGGTCTCCAGGGCACGGAAGGCCGGAGTGAGCCTGTCGACCTGTTCCCAGGCGGTCCCGAAACTGGCCAGGAGGGGCCCGGCGAGGATCTCGATCGCGGCAGCCTCGAGATCGGTAAGGTCACGCGAAGTGAGCGCCGGATCGAGGGGGCAGACAGACCCGCCGAAACCGAGTTCGACGAGGGCCTCGCGGAATTCCATGTCGAGATGAAAGAGGACCCTGCCATCCCAGGGCGGGACTGCAAAGGCGCAGAGGACCGTGGGGGCTGACAAGGTTTCCATGAACTCGCCGAAGGTCAGCTGGTCCACGAGGGCGACCTTTAATTCGCAGGGCAGCCGGAGGAGGGACGAGAGGCCGACTCCGGCAAGGCGGGCAAAGCTCTCGTGGACGATCTCCACCGTCCGGATCTGCTCCCGGGAGAACTTGTCCGGACGCTTGAAATCATATTTCTTGACGCGATACCCGCGATCAAGGCCAGCTCGCTTCCCGAGGATCTCCCTGCCGGGAACCAGGGCCAGGGGAGCGTCGCTCACGGCCTGCCCCCCGTCCCGAAGACCTCGGTGACTCGGACTCCGAAATTCTCGTCAATGACGACAACCTCGCAGAGGGCGACAACCTTCCCCCCCGCGCGGAGCTCCACCGGCTCGCCGGCCATCGAGGAGAGCTGGATGATGGTACCAGGGCCCACCGTCGCAAGTTCACCCACGGAGAGGCTTGTTCTGCCGAGCACTACCTCAAGATCGACCTGGACCCCGTCTATAGATCCTGTCCTCATACCATGCCTGCCTTTTCCTCAGCATCCATGAGCTGCAGGACCTTGAAGAAGGCCCTGCCGCCCTTCCTGATGATCCGCCCCTCGCCGATGACGACGCCCCCTGCCTCGAGCTGGACCCTTCCGTCCTCAGCTCCGCGGAACTCCATGGTCCCGGCCCTGCGTCCCTCTTCCATGGCGCGCGGCGAGAGCCTTGTCCGTGCCAGGACCACTTCGGTCGTCAGTACCACAAGGTCCTCTAGACCGCCCTGTCGAACATCGCCATCCATGTCGGCCTCCTTGGCTCCTGGCTCCAATTGTATATCGCCGGAGTGTTGAGGCCTTCCACGATCTTGCGTTTGTGCTGGCCTTGATTGGCACTATCTTGGCACTATCTTGGCGCTATCGTACGCTGCGCCGGTATTCGCTGGGGGTCTGGCCCATGAGGCGGAGGAAATAGCGGTTGAAGAAGGTCAGGCTGTTGTAGCCGACGGCGAGGGCCACCTCGATGACGGGCAGGTCGCCGTCGCGGAGGAGGAGGGCGGCACGGGCGATGCGCCTGCGGTTGAGGTACTCGAAGAGAGGATGGCCCGCAGCCGCCTTGAAGCGCCTCGAGAAATCCGTGACATTGAGCGCGCAGCCCGCGGCGACCTCGTCGAGGGAAAAATGTTCACCATAATGCGTATCGATCCAGGCGATGAGGGCCTCGATGGTCCTCGGTCCCCCGCCTGGGTCTTCCTCCGGGATCTCGGGAGAGGCCAGCACGAGGGCCAGGATCTGGGCGAGGGAGGCTGCGGCGGTAAACTCGAGGGCAAAGCGGTTCCGCATCCATCCTCTTTCACCTCGGGGCGCCGGGCCTGGATCGGAGGCGAGCTGTCCGACCGAGGCAGCGAGGATCCCGAGTATTCCGCCCACTCTCGCCCAGATCGGAAGCTCGAAGGCCCTGGCGCCGCCTGACCAGGGACTCGCCCAGCCCTCCGAGAGCGTGTCGAGGGAAAAGCCACCCTCGAGGGCCGCCAGCGGATCACGGTCGAAGACCAGGACGGCCAGGTCAGCGCTTCCAGGCCTTCCATGTAGCCGCCAGGGCTGATCGCGCCCGGGGAGCGCAAGGCAGGCCCTGGAACCGTAGCCGGAAGAAGATCCCCCTTCCAACCCAAAGCGCCCTGCCTTCGCGAAGACCAGGAGCTCCCCATCGGGCAGCGGCAGTAGCGCCGATTGGTCGAGTCCTGTCTCCTTGAGTTCCAGACCGAGGGAGAAAAGGGGGCTCGCGGGCGAGAATCGGTATTTCATGGGTGGCGTCTCTTTCAGGATGAGGCTTGACCGGCCGGAAAGCAAATCCCGGCCACGCTGGGCAGCGGGAGAGCCGCAGCCTTTATCCCTCTGCCCTCAGGCCCCGGGAGCGCGTGGATTCGTAGACAGCCGCTCCCACAATGAGGATGCCGCCGGCCGCCGTCCAGGGCGAGGGGATCTCACCGAGGAGGAGGAGGGCAAAGATGGCGCCATAGAGGGGTTCGAGGCTGCCAAGCACGGCAGCGGTCCGGGCCCTGATGCCCCGGAGGCTGGCTATGAAGAGCGTGTGCGCAAGCGCCGTGCAGAGGATGCCCAGTACAGCCAGAAGTACCAATTGTTGCAATCCCGGCCAGGCGAAGGCGGAGCCTGGGGCAAAGCCTGCCCCGGTAGCCCCGGTGGCCCCGGCAGTGGCCCCGCCGGGGCTGCTGGCACTGCCCAGGCCCAAGAGGGCCAGCGGGATGAGGACGAGGGCTGCGGCGAGGTCCTGGTAGAAGGCGACCGCGACGCTCGGCAGCTTCCCCGCGCTCCGCTTGTTGAGGATGGCCAGGAGGGCGAAGCTCGCTGCGGATGCCAGGCCCCAGAGCACGCCTTCCATCGCCAGGCCAGCGCCTGCCACCCCCGCGTGGGCAACTCCCGCAGCGGCCTGTCCACCAGCGGCCACCCCCACCGCTGCCTGGGTGCCTGGGCCGCCGACGCCAAGGCCGCGGCCAAGGCCGGGTCCGAAGGCTACGATCGCTGCCCCCGCCAGGGTCAGCAGGGCGATCAGGAGGTTTTCCGCCCTGAGGCGTTCTCCCAGGAAGAGGCCTTCGAAAAGGACGACGAAGAGGGGGAAGGTGGCAAAGGAAACCAGGCCAATCGCCACGGTGGAGACTTGGATCGACTGGAAAAAGGTCGTCCAGTGGAAGGCTAAAAGGATGCCCGAGCCTGCCAGGCTAACGAGGGTCCTGCGCGAGCCTGGTACCAGGTTCGTCCGCGTCGCCAGCGCGACGAGGGCGAGGGTGAGGCTGGCGAAGAGCACACGTCCGAGCACGATGAGGAGGGGGGACAGCTCGATGAGCTTGCCGAAGAGTCCGGACAATCCAAAGAGGATGACGGCGATGTTGGCCTTCGCGAGGCTGAGACCGGTATCGCCTTTCATGCGTCGATTATACACAGGCCCCGCATCCGCTATACTAGCCGGATGCGCGCCCTCGTCATCCAGCCGCCCTTCGTGCAGCTGAACGCAGCCTACCCTGCCATCCACTACCTGTCTGCCTATCTCCGTTCGCGGGACATCGTCAGCACCGTGGAAGACCACTCCATCGCCCTGTACAGGCGCATCTTCAGCCGCGCGGGACTCCACGAGGTCTTTGCCGAGGTGGATCGCCGGCGCAGCGCGGGGGAGCTTCCTGCAGGCCTCCCCGACGCAGA
Organism: Rectinemataceae bacterium; assembly: GCA_049317365.1. Taxonomy (GTDB): domain Bacteria; phylum Spirochaetota; class Spirochaetia; order Treponematales; family Rectinemataceae; genus CAIJMU01. Next base: position 9,573 of record JBMOIK010000098.1, read on the forward strand.
GATCGCGCGCTACCTCTCCTATCGTAGTCAGTATGAAGCGTGGATCGGGCCCCTCGTCGACTACCTCTCGGGCGCCGACCCCGCCTTCGCTCACCGCCTCGCCTCGGCTGCCGAATTCCCGCGCGGAGCCCGCGTCGAAGCCCTCCTCGAATCGCGGGGCCGCCGTCCCGGGCCCGAGGACGCTCCCCTCATCGCCTCACTGATCCTCGAAGACCTCGGCGACCTTCTCACCCACGCGCTTGACGCTGACTTCGGCACCGTGCACTACGGCGAACGCCTCGGCAGGAGCCGCGACGACTTCGGCGCCGTCCTTGAATCGCTCAACTCGTCCTGGATCATGGCAAGGCTCTATCGCCCCTGGCTCGCAGAACGCCTTGGCTCCCGGGAGGCTCCTGAGCTCCTCCTCATCAGCCTGCCCTTCCCGGGCACCCTCGCGGGGGGCCTGGCCTGCGCGGCAGCAGCCCGCCAGAGCTTCGGGCCATCCACGACAATCGTGATGGGCGGCGGCTATGTCTCCACCGAGCTCCGCGGCCTCCGGGACCCTCGCTTTTTCGACTACTGCGACTTCCTGTCCTTCGACGCGGGTTTCGGCAGCCTCGCCTCGATCCTGGATGGAAGGAAGGGGGGCGAGGGCGACACATCGTCCTACTACAGAACAATGACGAGGCGTGAGGGAAGGATCCTGTCCTGGGGCTTCCCGGAGGGCGACCTGGCGGCAAAGCCAGCCGGCTGCGCAGGAACGGAATGCACGCTTCCCCTCCGCATCTCCCTGCCCTGCCCCGACGCAGCGGAAAGGCTCTCGACCGAAAACTATGAATTAGGACAGATCCATCCCGACTACATCGATTTCAACTACCACGAGTACCTCAGGCCCATCGACTCGGCCAATCCCATGCACCGGCTCTGGTCGGAGAGCCCCTGGCTCAAGTACCGACTCGCCCAGGGCTGCTACTGGAAACGCTGCGCCTTCTGCGACACCGAGCTCGATTACGTCAAGTCCTTCGTGGCGGCCGAGCTTGAGGGCCTCCTCTGTGCCCTCGATGCGGCGGCGGCTTCCACGGGTCTCAGGGGCCTCCACTTTGTCGACGAGGCCATGCCGATGGCGCGGCTCCTGGCCTTCGCCCAGGCCAACCGTCAGCGCTCTGCCTTGGGGAAACCAGCCTTCCACTTCTGGGGCAACATGCGCTTTGACGCCTCCTGGAGCGCCGACCGCATCGAGCTCCTCGCGGCCTCGGGCCTGGTGGCGGTGTCGGGGGGCATCGAGGTGGCCAGCGAAAAGGGCCTGGCGATCACCGACAAGGGCTTCGACCTCGCAGGCCTCGTGGCGACCCTCGTGGCCCTCAGGCGTTCGGGCGTCCTCGTGCACGCCTACCTGATCTACGGGTTTCCGGGCCAGGACGAGAAGGACATAATTGAAAGCGCCGACTTCGTGCGCGGCCTCTTCGTGGCGGGCCTCGTCGACTCGGCCTTCTGGCACCGCTTCGTGCTCACGCGCCACTCACGCATGCTCGCGGAATGGGCGGAGGGCGGAAGGCCCGAACTCCTGCCCCGGGACCGGGGAGGGAGCTTTGCGGCCAACGACCTGGAGTTCGAGGGCGAGGAAGCCTACGAGGGTTTCGGAGAAACCCTCGACGCGGCTCTCGGCGCCTGGATGGAGGGTGAGGAGCTCGAAAAACCGGCGGAGGCCTGGTTTTCGGCGACCGGTCGCGGGAGGGGCGGCAGGGTCGGGAAGCCGGCCCCGAAGGCCGCCGGTATGAAGGCCACGCCGCCAATGGATGGCGTCGTCCGCGTCGAAGCCCTCATCGAAGCGGCCGAAGCCGCCCTCGACGCCAGTACCCTCCCTTCCCGTGGCCGCGCCTACTGGACTGCGGGCCTGCCCGTAGCAGCCGCGCCAGCCGCCAGGCCCGCAGCTCATACGCAGGCATTCACGCCTGCATCCGCTCAAGGGGCCG
>JBMOIK010000099.1:0-11484 GCA_049317365.1 Rectinemataceae bacterium
TTTTCGGCAAGGGCTATGTGCAGGCCATGAGCTTCGTGCCCATGATCCTCCCGGAAATCGTCATGGGCGTGTCGCTCCTGGTGTTCTTCGCGGGGCTCGGCCTCAAGCTCGGAATGGCCACGATCCTCATAGCACATACGACCTTCAACATACCCTTCGTCTATCTCCTCGTGTCGGCCCGGCTCGAGGAGTTCGATTCCTCGGTGATCGAGGCAGCCCGTGACCTCGGGGCGAACGAGATGCAGACCTTGCTGAAGGTCATACTGCCGATGATCGTGCCCGGCATCCTGTCCGGGTGGCTGACCGCGGTGACGCTCTCCCTCGAGGATTTCGTGATCACCTTCTTTGTCGCCGGCCCCGGCTCGACGACGCTTCCGCTCTACATCTATTCCGCGATCCGTTTCGGCGTCTCGCCGGTCATCAACGCGCTTTCCGTCGTCATGGTGGTGGGAACAGTCCTCCTCGTGTATCCATCCCGCCGTTTCCTCAAGGCCTTCGCCGCCGGTGCCTGAGGCCGGTGCTTTCGGTTTCGCAAGGGACGACCCTCGGTTGCCCCATTCCAGATCAGGGAGGGCTTCAAGATGAATGCTTTCTCAGCGTCCCGCGCGTCCCGCGCGTCCCGCGCGTCCCGCGCGTCCCGCGCGTCCCGCGCCTTATCACGAGTGGCAGCCCTTGCGGTCACGATCGTCCTCCTCCTGGCCCTCGCCGGCTGCGCCAAGTCGGGAGACCAGGGGGCGAAGAAGAAGCTGTTCATCTTCAACTGGACGTACTACACGCCGGATTCGGTCATCAAGAGCTTCGAGAAGCAGTACAACGCCGAGGTTGTCTACGACACCTTTGCGTCGAACGAGGAGATGTTCGCGAAGCTCAAGGCCGGTGGCTCGAGCTACGATATCGCCTTCCCCTCTGGAGACTATGTTTCGATCATGATGAAGGAGGGCATGCTCGCCCCGATCGACCATTCGAAGCTCTCCAATTTCGGCAATATCGATCCCTCGGTCCTTGCCCGCTGCGCCTATGACCCGGGCAACAAGTACTCGATCCCCTACTACATGGGAGCCGCCGGCATCGCGGTCAACAAGACCAAGGTGAAGGATTACGAGAAGAGCTGGGCGATCTTCGGACGCAAGGACCTCGCTGGCAAGATGATCATGCTTGACGACATGCGTGAGGTCATGGGAGACGCTCTCGCCCACCTCGGGTACTCGGTCAACTCAGTGAAGGACACGGAGCTCGCGGCGGCAGAGAAGCTCATCAACGAGGGCTGGAAACCGAACCTCCTCAAGTTCGATGCCGAGGCCTTCGCCAAGAACTTCGCATCAGGCGACGCCTGGGTCGTCCAGGGTTACGCCGAAAGCGTCTTCGCGGAATATGATGCGGCCAAACGCGGTGATGTCGATTTCTTCATCCCTGCGGAGGGTGGGCCGATGTACATCGATTCGATGGTCATGCTGAAGGGCTCGAAGAGCCAGGATCTGGCCCTCAAGTTCATCGACTGGATCCACAAACCCTCCAATTATGCTGAATTCGTCGACGCCTTCGGATTCCCCTCGACGGTGAACGTCGCGGCGCGGAGCCTCAAGAAGGGTGACATGTGGTACAAGGTCGAGGACCTGGCCAGGTGTGAGACCAAGGATGACCTTGGCGCAGACCTCGAGAAATACAACACCATCTGGCAGGAGATCCGGGTAGGACTCTGACCGGCTTCTGCTGTCGGGCGGCTTTCCGGGAAGGCGAAAGCCATCCGGGAACCCGCGCCATGAAGGGAAGGCAGCAGTCGACGTTCCTGGCTCGAATTGACGTTCGTGCCCTTTCGGGATAGATTCAGGGCCATGTTTGTATCAATAGTCCTTGATCTGGGGAGCGAGGATGCCCGGTCCTCGATCTACAACCTCCTGCCTCAATACGGTTTCGAAAGGGTGCAGAAATCCTGCTTCGAGAGTGCCACTGTCAAGGAAAAGGATCTGGCAGCGCTCAAGCGTGACATCGACAAGCAGACCGACAGCTACGATACCGTCCGCATCTACCAGTATCCCGTCGAGGGTAGCCTCGTGATCACCCTCCTCAAGGACAACAAGTGGCGGCGCATCATCGTGCGCGATCCGGGCCGGACCCGGGAGTAAACGGTCCGAACGGATCACGAACAAGGAGTACGCCATGCTGGAAGACCTCCAGTCGCCCATCAACGAACTGCAGAAGGAAATCCTCGACATCTGGGGGCGGCTTTGACGTCGCGGCGATAAGCAGGAAGATCGAGGAAAAAGAGGCAGCCTCATCCGCCCCTGATTTCTGGGCTGACTCCGCGAAGGCCGGGAAGCTCATGACAGAGATCAAATTCCTTCGTGACCGGATCGGCACCTGGACCAACCTGCGGAGCGAAGTCGATTCCCTCGAAGAGGTCTATCGGATGGCCCGCGCGGAAAACGACGACTCCTTCGAGGCTGACCTCCGCTCCACGCACGCGGGCCTCCGCGTCAGATTCGACAAGGCTATCGTGCTTGAGTTGCTGTCTGGGGAGGCTGATCGATCCTGTGCCTTCCTTACCATCCATGCAGGTCAGGGGGGCACTGAAGCCTGTGACTGGGCTTCCATGCTTCTCCGAATGTATACGCGATGGGCAGAGCGTCGCGGCTTCAAGTATGAAATGATAGACATGCTCGAGTCCGAGGGCGGAATTAAAAGCGCCACCATTGAAGTCGATGCTGAGTTTGCCTATGGCTACCTCAAGGGAGAATCCGGCGTGCATCGCCTTGTGCGAATCTCCCCCTTCGATGCCAACGCGCGACGCCACACCTCCTTTGCTTCGGTGTACATCTTTCCGGTCCTCGATGATTCCATCGATCTCGACATTCGGCCGGAGGACCTCCGCATCGATACCTACAGGGCTGGCGGGGCAGGCGGCCAGAAGGTCAACAAGACCGACTCGGCGGTGCGGCTCACCCACCTGCCGACGGGCATCGTCGTAACCTGCCAGAACGAGCGAAGCCAGTACAAAAACAAGGACGTGGCCATGAGCGTCCTCAAGTCGAGACTCTATGAGCATTACCGGCTCGAAAAAGAAAAGGAAAATGCCAAGTATGCCTCGGAGAAAAAAGAGATCGCCTGGGGCAGCCAGATACGCTCCTACGTATTTCAGCCCTATACCATGGTCAAGGATCACCGGAACAAGTTTTTCGTAGGCAATGTCCAGGCGGTGATGGAAGGCGACATCGACTCTTTTATCGAGACCTACCTGCGCTGGAAATGGCAGGGCGGGACGATCTCCTCCCAGGAGGAGGAGGACGAGCTCTGATGGCGCCCCGCCTCCGCACTAGCCTTTCAGCACTCGTGGTGGCCGTTTTCATCGGGACTGCTACGTTGGGGGGGCAGGCCGCTCAGCCTGGAGCGACGCCTCCAACCTATAAGTTTGCCCTGACTGCCCTCATTGACGAGGGTGTCGCCCCCGAGGCCAGGCCCTTCCTCACCCGGCTCCCCCTCCTCATCCTCGCCGCCCTCGACAATCCGCCTCCCCGTCTCGAAATGGCCACCCATGCTGCGGAGGTTGGGGAGCGTACGGTCCTTGCCAGGCGCTTTCAGGCTGGCGATGTCCTGTTTCGCAAACTGGATGAGTCAGCGGCCCTCGACCTGGATCCTTCCATCGTCTGGTTCGACCGCCTCGAAAGGGTGAAAAAGTCCAACGATGCCATCCTGGATGCCAGGAAGGCGCTCGAATCGATCTCCGCCACTCCTGCCGTGCCGGCAGCTCTACCGGAAGCGACAGTCTCGACCATCAAAGTGGTCCAGATGCCGGGGCAGGGGAGGCTCTTCGACCTGGGAGGCCTGCCTCCTCTTCTCGCCGGAAGAAAACAATCCGTGGACCTTGTGGTTTCTGGGCGAGTCCGGTCAGTGCGCACGTATGTGGAAGTGAAGCTCGAAGGCTATGATGCCGCCATCGGCAGAAAAGTCTTCGAATGGAAGAGCTACGCAAATCCAGGAGATCCAGGTCCACTTGCTGACACTTTCGCGCTGAAACTGGCCGATGTCCTGGCTGCCAGTCCCGTGGGAAGGCTGGTCATCGAGATCGATCCGCCCGATGCCACGGTACTCGTCGATGGAATGCTCTTCGAAGACCGGCCTGCCGTCATGTACGGCTTTGCCGAGAAGACCATCTACGCCCGAGCCTGGTCTCCAGGCCACGAGATAGCCGAGGGAAGCGCTACCATCACCCCGGGAAGCAGCGGGAAACTGGGCCTTGTGCTCAAGCCGCAAGCCTATGGGTCGGCTGCATTGACCCTCTCCCCCTCCGAAGCGAAGGCCTCCATCCAGGGCAAGGACATCGCCGATCCCAGCGCCATACCATTGGCAGGAATCCGGAAGATAGCAATTGTCCGTGCCGAGGGGCATGAATCGAGCATGACCGTCATTCCAGCCTCGGGGACGCAACAGCTGGCTGCCCAGCTCATCAAGATAGATGGGCTTGGACCGGCGGGAAGGGCTGAAAAAGCGAAGGACAGCTTCTATTTTTCGCTCGGGCTTGTTGCCATCGGGATGCCTCTCACCAATTTCCTCAAGGGCTATGACACCCTCTATGCGGACGCGGACCTGCGAAATCCTGGAGGGACCTTTTTTACCCAGCGGATCGTCGCGGGTGCAGCCTATTGGGGGGCAGCCCTGGCAACAGCCGGCTGCTTTGTCAGCGGAGCCTTCAAACTCGCCGAATTTGTCGGAACGGTCAGGTAGGATAGCCATGGGTTTCGCGGATCGACTGAAAGCGCTCTTCGGCATTGGAGGGTCACGGGATTCCGGATTCTTCGACGAACTCAGTGACCTCCTGGTCGAGGGGGATCTGGGCGGCGTCCTCGCCATGGAAGCGAGTGCCGAGCTCCGGAAACGCAGTCAGGCCCGCGCGGCCACTGGGGAGGCTGCAATACGGGCCGAGCTCAAGGCCATCTTGAGGGGCTACGGCAAGGAGGCGAGGCTCGACCCCGATCCAGAGCTAATGACTGTCTATCTTCTCCTCGGCGTGAACGGGGTGGGGAAAACCACGAGCGCGGCCAGGCTTGCCAGGCGCTTTATCCCGATTGTGGGTGCCGAGCGCATCGTGCTTGCAGCCGGAGACACATTCAGGGCGGCAGCCATTGACCAGCTCAGGCTCCACGGCGGGCGACTGGGGGTAAAGGTCGTGGCCCAGGCTCAGGGCTCGGACTCGGCTGCAGTCATCCACGACGCTATTTCGGCTGCGATCGCCTCCGAGGCCCGTGTCGTGATAGCCGACACCGCCGGGCGAATGCACACGCGAAGCGACCTCGTCCGCGAACTCGGCAAGATAGCCAAGGTCGTCTCGGCCAGGACCCCTGGAGCGGTGCTGCGCCATCTCCTGGTCATCGATGCCACGACGGGCCAGAACGGCCTTCGACAGGCGGAGACCTTTTCGTCTGCAGTGCCCGTCGATGGCCTGATATTGACCAAGTACGATTCGTCGGCACGCGGAGGACTGGTGCTCGCCATCGCCCGTAGCCTGGGCATTCCCACTGCCTACGTCGGGACGGGGGAGGGACACGATGATTTCGTCCCCTTTGTCCTCGACAGCTTCCTCGACGAGTTCGTCGGCACGACCCAATGAGGCTTGCCCGCGCCGCGGCCCTTGCCCTGGCGCTTTTCTTTCCAGGCCTGGCGGTCCAAGGCGAGCCATCGTGGTACCGTTCAGACGCAGCTGGCTTTGCGGCCGAGAGGATGCCCGATCCGGAGAGTCCCAAGGCCAAGCCGCTCCCCGATTACTGGCTTTCCATCGAGGTCAGAGGCGACTCGGAGATCCGGAACCTCTACCATGCCGGTTCCCTCGTCGAGCGGAGGGAGAAAGCGCAGACCCCGGGCGGAGGAGGCTACAGCGAGCGGGTGTACCGGAACGGGAACCTCGCATCCGAAACCAGCTACGGACCACGGCAGGAACCGCTGGAGGAAAAGGCCTGGGTCCAGGTCGATGGGACGGTCGTACTTTCCTGGCGCGAGGCCTGCACCTACGCTTCGGGCAAACTTGTGACAATTGAACGTTTCGGGGGGGACGGCGCCAGCCTTGGCTCCAGGAAATACCGCTACGATCCGAGGGGCAGGCTCGTGTCGGTCGAACTCTCGGGCTGGTATGGCGAAACGAGCGATGGCGCCATACCCGGGGCGACGGTGCCCCGGCTCGCCTGGAACCGGAGCAAGGGATCAGCCATCCTCCGAGTCGAGCGATTCGATTCAGCAGGCAGGGTTGCGACCGTGCGGCGTGCGGACGCGAAAAAGGACCTTTCAGTCATACGCTATGCCTATGCCGCCACCGGTGCGCTCGCCAGCTCCACGGAGGAGGATCTTGAGTCCGGTCGAAGGACCCTTACGACCTTCGGTCCTGGCGGTTTCGCGTCGGCAATCGAGCTTTCCAGAAAGGGCAAGCGCGAGGAAGTCCATGCCTTCACCTGGGATGCCCAGGGACGGCTGCTCACCGACTCGCGGACCTTCCCCCTCCCCACCGAGACAAGCAGGTTTTCCTATGACGATCCCGAGGGCGGGACACGCGAGGAGCACCGAATCGGCAATGAGGTCCTCTATGTCGCGGTGGTCGACGCCACGGGTGGCCGCATGGAGGAGACCTGGGACCAGGGCGTCCCCTTCGTGCGCGCCTGGTTTGTCAACGGCGTAAAGGTCCGCGAAGAGTTTGTCGAGGACGGAGAGATCTCGAGGGAGCGCAGTTTCCAGTGAGCCAGCACGCATGGATATCCCTGGTGTCGGGGCGTTGGTTTTCCTCGCGCTCGCGGCTCGCCGGCGCCTCGTCTCCCTGGCTGGCTTCCTTCGGCATCGCCGCCGGAGTCGCGACGCTCGTGGTCGTCATGGCCGTGATGAATGGTTTCCAGACCGGCTACATGCAGGCCCTCCTCGAGGTCTCGAGTTTCCACGCCCGCATCACCTTGCCGATCGATATGGTGCCTCCCGCGGCCGCGCTCGACAGCCTCCGCTCGAAGCCCGGGGTCAGGACTGTCCTGCCTTTCCGCGAGATTACCGCCCTCCTGGCCGCCGAAAACGGTCGCAACCTCCCTGTCCGGCTACTCCTTTTGTCAAAGGGTTTCGAGAAGCTCGATCCGGGTTTTGCACGGGAGCTCGGGGTCGACTCCGCATCCCTGGCGGAAAATACCATCTGCATTGGTTCTGAATTGGGGCGGCAGCTCGGGCTGGGGGAATGGGAGCGCGCGAACATCGTGCTGCCTACCGGAAACGAGGACGATGGCATCGGCATCCGGGAGCTTTCGCTGACAGTCGGCTCCACGTTCAAGTCCGGCTACTACCAGTTCGACTCCGCCCTGGCACTTGCGCCAGAGTCCCTGTTCGTCGGCGCCGAGGGCAGTCCGGTGGGCGAGCTCGTGCTCGGCGTCAAGCTGCAAAGGCAGGATCAGGACGCCGATTTCGCGGCCTCGCTTCCCGCCCTCGCGGGATTCCTCCCCGCCAGCGAGTACCGCGTCGAATCATGGAGGGAGTACAACCGCTCTTTTTTCGGTGCCCTCCGGACGGAGAAGGTGATGATGTTGCTCCTGATAGGACTTGTTTTCCTGGTCGTCGCGGTCAACATCCATCATGCCATGCGGCGCATTGTGGCGATGCGGGGCGAGGACATCGCAGTCCTTCGGGCGCTCGGAGCGCAGACGGAAGACCTACGGGGCATCTTCGTACGGAACGGTCTGGTCACCGGCACTCGCGGTGCGGCGATCGGCCTCGTGATCGGTCTTGCGATCGTATACAACATCAATACGGTGATCACGGCTGCGTCGGCGGTCGCAGCCTTTGTGGGGTGGCTGTTCTCGGGCTTCGGGGGAGGCGAGGGGGCAGTGACCGTCGGTTCAGTGTTTTACCTGCAGTCGGTTCCCGTCGCGGTGCTCTGGCCAGAAACGATTGGAATCGCGGCCGTGGCGCTCGCCTCGGCAGTTTTCGCCTCCATGTCGGCATCCCACGAATCGGCACGCAGGTTGCCTTCGGAGATACTCAGAAATGAATGACCAGCTCCTTTCCGTTCGGGGACTTTCAAAGAATTTCCGTACCGAGGCCGAGGACCTCGCAGTCCTCGTCGGCCTCGATCTGGAAGTCGCACACAGGGAGTCGCTTGCCATCATGGGTGCAAGCGGAAGCGGGAAGAGCACCCTCCTGTCCATCCTTGGGGGACTCGACCGGGCCGACTCCGGTGAGATCCGTGCCGGCTCATGGCAGGTCGAGGGCCTCGGAGAGAGGGACCTTTCGGCCTATCGATCGGGCTTTGTGGGCTTTGTCTTCCAGTTTCACTACCTCATCCGCGATTTCAGCGCCGTCGAGAATGTCGCGCTCCCCGCCATGATGCGGGGCGAGCCACGGGTCCCTTCCCTGAAAAAGGCCGCAGCCATCCTCGGGGAACTCGGCCTCGGTGACCGGCTCCACCACATCCCCGCCAAGCTTTCGGGAGGCGAGCGACAACGCACGGCCATTGCCCGCGCCCTCATCAATTCACCACAATTGGTACTTGCAGACGAGCCTACGGGGAACCTCGACGCGGTCAATGGGGAGGCGGTGCGGGAACTCCTGTTTGGCCTGCCAGGGCGTTTCGGTACGACAGTCATCGTCGCCACCCACGACGCAGGCCTGGCTACCCGGGCTGACCGGCGGCTTCTGATGTCAGGCGGAAAACTCGCGGCAGAAGGCGACGACGAGGGATGAAGGCAGCCAATGCCGCTTTCGCCGCGCTGCGCATCGTCGGCTCCTCTGCGATCGCTCCGAAGCAGCGCCGGAAAGGCAGGCGTATAGGCGGGCGGACGCAGAAAATGGGGGAGGAGACCCTCTCTCTCCGCGGTGCCATCTTCGGAATCGGCCTATCCCTCGTCCCCTTCATCCTTGTCCTCGTGGTCGCCGATGGCATGATCGAGGGCATCACCTCCCGCTACCTCGAGACCTTCTCATACCACCTGCAGGCATCATCTTTCGGCCCGCGCGACAATCCCCTCCTGGCTGAAACCCTCGGGAAAATCCCAGGAATCCGCGGAGCCTTCAGGGAACTGCGCGGTGCCGCCCTCGTAGTCCATGGCAGTACTGCCAGTCCAGCCATGGTGCGAGGTGTCGATGGGGGCTGGGCAGGGGATCCAGGGGTCGCACGCTATCTCCGCATAGTCGAAGGAGTCTTTTCGGTCGAGTCCCGCCGCGTGGTGCTCGGGGACGAACTCGCATCCACCCTCGGCGTCAAGGTCGGGGACAGTCTCAGCCTTGTCACGGGTGCGGGAGGAGAAACCGCCCCAAAGGCAAGCCTGTTCCGCGTTTCCGGAATTGTTTCCGCTGGCTATCGCGATCTTGACCGTTCATGGGTTTTCATCTCGGTCGAGAACGCAGCGCGGATCCTTCCGGTGCAGTCCAGGCAGGATTTCATCGGAATCAAGACCGATGAACCCTATGGAATTGCCGAGGACCTCCGGCCGCACATTTCTGCAGCCCTCCAGGAAGTCTCGGAAGGCGAAGCCAAACACTTCCTGTGGCGGGTCCTGAGCTGGAAGGATCTTGAGCGGAACCTTTTCGAGTCCTTCGCCATGACGCGTTCCCTCCTCCTGGTTGTCATGGGGCTGACTGTAGTGGTGGCAGCGGTCAATGTCGGTTCTGCGATATCGATGCTCACGATCGAGCGTTCCCGGGACATCGCGATCATGAAGAGCTGTGGAGCGACTACTCCCTTCATCCTTTCGGTCTTTGTCCTGGCTGGAGGCATCACGGGTCTTGCAGGGAGCCTGTTCGGCTGTGCGGTTGGCAGCCTGGTAGCCTCTCAGGTCAATGGAATCATTGTGCTGCTCGAGAAGATCCTGGGCAGCATCATTCGGCTTCCCGCCCTGCTCGGAGGAAACGCTCCGCCCGTGCAGCCGAAGCTCCTCGATCCCGCCTATTATCTTGAAACGATTCCAGTCAACCTGGATCCGTGGGCGATCCTTGGGGTCGCTTCCTTTGCCACCGCGCTCTGCCTCCTAGCCTCGGCCCTGCCTGCACTCCGCGCAGCGCGGATCCTCCCGCTGGAAGTCTTCAGGAAGACATGAGTTGTAGCCTCTGGCCCCAAAAGGGTATACTGATGTAGGGTAGTTTCACCCAGACAGCATTGATGGGGCCTTCCTAAGGCCCAGGTTTTGCTGGAAAATGGGTTTCCTGATGATTTTTTCGGATTTTGTGAATCGCAGCCCCCAGACATGGGCGTACTGTCAGGAAGTCTTGATGGGTCGATCCAGTCGCTGATCGCCTGTGCAATGGAGGAATCACGATGAAGAAGGAAGTTTCGCATACTCAAGAGATGCCAGTCGATGCCGCCGAGAAAATCAAGGCCCTGGATGCAGCCAGGCTCCAGATCGAAAAGCAGTTCGGCCTTGGTTCCCTCATGAAGCTCGGGGGGCGGGAAAATGCTGTCGGCATTGACGCAGTACCCTCCGGCTCGATCCTCCTCGATGAGGCCCTCGGAGTAGGGGGATACCCGCGTGGCCGTGTTATCGAGATCTACGGCCCTGAGTCCTCGGGCAAGACTACCCTGGCCCTCCACGCAATAGCAGAAGCCCAGAAAAAGGGTGGCATTGCTGCTTTCATCGACGCAGAGCACGCCTTGGACCCTGTCTACGCAAAAAACCTCGGTGTCAACATCGATGAGCTCTGGGTATCCCAGCCTGACAATGGCGAACAGGCGTTGGAGATCACCGAGTCTCTCGTCCGCTCAGGCGCGGTCGATATCATAGTCATCGATTCAGTCGCAGCGCTTACGCCTCAGGCCGAGATCGAAGGTGACATGGGTGACGCCCATGTCGGCCTCCAGGCCCGTCTTATGAGCCAGGCTCTCCGCAAGCTCACGGGAACCCTCTCAAAATCCAAGACTATCCTCGTGTTCATAAACCAGATACGCATGAAGATCGGTGTCATGTTCGGGAATCCGGAAACCACCACCGGCGGCAACGCCCTCAAGTTCTATGCCACGGTCCGTCTTGAAGTCCGCAAGATCGAAACGATCGAAAAGGGTGAGGAAGAGGCCATAGGCAATCGCGTACGCGTGAAGGTCGTCAAGAACAAGGTCGCTCCTCCATTCAGGAAGGTCGAACTCGAGATCATGTTCGGCAAGGGGATTTCAGCCTCGGGTTCCCTCATCGACGCGGCTGTGAAATATGACATCATCGACAAGAAGGGAGCCTGGTATGCCTTCGGCGACGAGAAGATCGGCCAGGGACGGGAGAACGCCAAGACCTTCCTCGAGCAGAACCCTGAGATCGCCATAAAGATCGAAAAGACTGTCCGCTCCCGGATGTTTGATCCCCCTGTGCCGGAAGAAAAGCCGGTCCCTGCGACAGCCGCCCCTGTCCCTCCGGCCAAGGCTACTCCGGCGCTATCGACGAAGGTCGGCAGCCCAGCTGCCGCCGAAATCAAGCCTGTTCCTGCTGGCCGTGCCAAATCGGGCACAGCGGCCGATGACGGCGTTTGTCGACACCACGCCGCCAGACTGCCACA
>JBMOIK010000100.1:0-11470 GCA_049317365.1 Rectinemataceae bacterium
TGCACCGCGAGATCATCGTCAACGACGACAAGCAGTGCAAGATGCGCAAGCAGGGTACGGCCCACCTCATGGAGGTCATGAACGACTATGACCTTCTTCCCACGAAGAACCACAAGTACGGGCAGGACCCGCGCGGCCCCGAGATCGCCAGTTGGGTCTGGGAAAAGCTTTTCAGCCAGGACCTCCCGGACGGCTGCTGGTACGGCTGCACCATGGCCTGTGCCCACGCGGTGGACCACTTCGAACTCGAGACGGGACCCTACAAGGGCCAGAAGGTCTGCGTGGACGGCCCCGAATACGAGACGGCGGCTGGTGTCGGTTCCAACCTCTACGTCTATGACACGCATGGCATCCTTGAGCTCAACTTCTACTGCGATACCTACGGCATCGACACCATTTCTTTCGGCACCACGACGAGCTTCCTGATGGAATGCTGGGAATTGGGCGTATTGAACAGGGAGCGTAGCGACGGCATCGACCTGGCCTGGGGCAACTGGCAGGGCGCTGCCCAGATCCTCCACGACCTGGCCGACGGCAAGCGCTTCGGCGTTCTGGCCGGCAAGGGTGTCAAGTTCCTTGCGGAGTATTTCACGAAGGAATACGGGGCTGACGCACAGGTGATGAAGGATATAGCCCTCCACGGCAAGGGCCTCGAGCAATCGGAGTACGTATCGAAGGAGTCCCTGGCGCAGCAGGGCGGCTACTACCTCACCAACAAGGGTCCGCAGCATGACGAGGCCTGGCTCATCTTCATGGACATGGTGAACAACCGCATCCCGACCTTCGAGAACAAGGCCGAGGCCCTCCATTACTTCCCCATGTTCCGCACCTGGCTTGGCCTCCTCGGGCTTTGCAAGCTGCCCTGGAACGACGTCGAGCCCGCAGACAACGCCAAGCACAAGGAACCCAACAAGGTCCCCGAACACGTTGACAATTATTGTAATCTCTATACCGCGATTACCGGGCTTCCGATGAATTCAGAGATGATGGTCGTGCAGTCCGAGCGCATCTACAATTTCCAGCGCTCCTTCAACGTGCGACAGGGGCACGGCCACAGGGCCGAGGATTACCCGCCCTACCGCGCCATGGGCCCCGTCTTCGAGGATGAGTATCAGGCCCGCGCCGAGCGCTACGACAAGCAGATGCTGGAAAAGATCGGCATCGACCCCGCGGGCAAGAGTCTCGCGGAGAAGGTCGCAATTACGAGGAAGCACCGGCTTTCCCAGTATGACTCGCTGATCGACGCGGTGTTCAAGCGGAGGGGCTGGACCAGTGATGGCTGTCCGACACCGGAGCATCTTGCCAAGATCGGTATGGATTTGCCTGAGGTGATTCTGGTGGTGAAGGCGAGGATGGCGGGGAAGGCTTGATTGGCCTGAAGGCGATTTGAGACAGGCCCGCATAAGCAAAGAGGAACTCCCCTCGGCTGCGTCTTTTGCTGCCATGCCTGAAACCGCAGCTCATGGCCCGGTGCATCAAAATCCCCTCCGATTTCCTGCAACCGACCCCGCTTCCGATGGATATCCCCCTATGTCAGCGATCGTACGCAGCCCGGTGACTCAATGAGGCCTCATCAAGATTGCCGGGAAAACAGGGATTTCAAGGAGAAGATATGAAGCGGATCTTGAGCTTTTTTGCGGCTGGATTAGTGGTTTTCGGACTCATGTCCTGTCAGTTGCTCGACCTGGCCGGCATCTCGGGCGGAACGAGCGGCACTATCCAGACATCGGCGATAGCAACTTCGGCGAGCCTCAAGGCAGTGCCCCGGTCCCTCACGATAGAGGTACCGACCTCCCTGGTCGGATCGACTGCTGCGGCTCGCTCGATGGGCGGCATGGGTGGCTTCGGTGGAATGGGCGGCCCCGGCGGTGCCATGATGGGCGGACATGACTTTGACCGGGGAATGGGAGCCCATTTCTGGATCATGCGCAGTCTGTGGGACTCGCAAGCCCGTCTTGCCCGTGGAGCGGCGACCATTGTGGCCATCGACTCGGTGATCGCAGCGGACAGCCTCCTGCCTTCGGCGACCGCCGTCAGCGGCACGTCAGTCACCTGGACCCAGGCCATGGTGGACTCCGTGACTGCCCTCCTCCCCAGTGCCTTCGCGAAGAACTCACAGTTCAGCGCCGATGCGATGCTTCCCGCGCTTGGATCGGTCAAGGTCCTGCCCGACTTCACCTACGACCTCGTGCCTGCCTCAGATACGACCAATTATGGTGTATATGCCAGGATGATCACGATTGCCTCCGAAGCGCTCGGGAATGGCACAGGAGTCGAGACGCGTTCCTTCTACTGGTCAGAGGACAAGACGAAGGTCAAGTTCGAGGCTAAGGCAAGCAGTGGTACGACGGTCGTCGATCAGACCTTTGTGGCCTACGATTCCGCCACCCTGACGATGTCGTCAGGCCGCATCGACGGGCACGGGACGGCGACCCTTGAGATCAAGGCTGACTCTACCACTGTAGCCACCCATGGTACCTTCCTGACCTACCAGGCGACCATCAACAAGGGTGACCTGGACTCTGCCCTTGCCGGCGACGGCACTGTCACCATCGCAGCGGATGGCTATGCCGACGACAATGGCGGTACAGTCACCGACACCATCACGGTCACCACCTCGACCGGCACTACCGAGGTCTACTACCTGAAAGAGGTTTTCGGAGCGGACGGAAGCCTTACGAGTGCTGAATACTCTACCGACAAGCTTACCTGGACCTCCCTCGCCAGCGCTCCTCCGGCAATCTCTGACCTCTACAGCCACAAGGCAGGCATGGCCGGACCAGGCAAGATGGGCATGGGTGGGCTCGGTGGAGAGATGCGCCAGGATATGGATCATCATGGCGACTTCGCCGGTGCCGGTCCCGGAGCCATGCGGCCACCAAGGCCCAGCGAGATCGCCAATAGCGCAATTACGACGGGTGTGTGGGTCGCGGCCAGCGATGCGGGCTTCACGTCCCTGATCGGCACGGGCATATCCCGCGAGGTCGGCAAGCTCATCATCGGCTTCATCAGCGTTCCGGCAGATGGCGCGAAGTACTATATCGCTCCTGTCGTCTCAGGAAAGGCCGACGTGACGGCTGTGATAGAACTTACCTACTCAGCTTCCAATTAGGCCGGGTGCCGCCGGGCGCGTCATGTCGAAAGGTGACGTTTCCGGCGGATGCCTCGCAGGCTGCCTGCCAGTCCCTCCTTCGTGGACTTCCGGCCTTTCCCGCTCCCCTTCCTGTGCTACACTCGGGGGCCGGGAAAGGCGCGATCGTCTGCATCGCTCGCGCGGAAGGAGCTTCAGTGGACGCTGAATTCGTGGCAGGGCAGGCTGCCAATCGGGGTAGCCGGGCTGAGGGGCTGAAGCTGGACCATTCACCCCGAATCATTGATTGCATGTATCAGCGGCCGCGTGTCGCAGCCGCGTTTTTGCGGGAGGAAGGTGGGGAGCTGGCCTTTGTCGAGGCAAACACCGCGCGCGCCTTGCCCCTTCTTCTAGGCGCGCTGGCCGAAAGCGGGCACCATCCCGAGGAAGTCCGCTATCTCATCGTAACCCACGCTCATCTCGACCATGCAGGTGGTGCCTTTGCCCTCATGGAGGCCTGTCCAAACGCTAGCCTTGTCGCCCATCCGCGTGCCGCACGCCATCTGGTCGATCCGGCAAAGCTCGAGGCGGGTACCCGCCGGGTCTACGGCGATGAGGTTTTCGAAGCGCTCTACGGAGAACTCAGGCCGGTGCCTGCCGAGCGGGTAATTACCCCTGAAGATGGCGCGTCGATTCCCTTCGGTGCGGGTAAACTCCTCATAATGCATACGAGGGGGCACGCAAAGCACCACCTCGCGGTCCTCGACCCTCTCGCAGACGCTGTCTACACAGGCGACGCCTTCGGGCTCTTCTACCCCGAATTGCAGGAACGGGGGCTTTTCATCTTCCCCTCGAGCAGTCCGACCGACTTCGAGGGTGCGGAGGCTCTCGCGGCTGTCGATCGCATCGCGGCCGCCGGGGCGGGACGAGTCATGCTCAGCCATTTCGGGGAGCTCCGCGAGATTGCCGCTGCAAGGGTTCAATTGCGAAGGCATCTGGAGGCATCCATCGAGATTGCCGCCCAGGCGCGCAGCCTCCCGGAGGTCGCACGTCAGCCCTTCATCCTGGGGAAATTACGTTTGTATTATGATGATGCCCTCGCGATTGCGAAGGATGGCTTCCTTGACAAGGATCTGGAGCTCAACGCCGATGGGCTCGCCTGGTCGATCAGGGAGGCCTGAGGGAGGGGCCGCGCCAGTCGCCAGGCCCTCACTGCGACCTAGCCCTCGATGCAGAGCTCTCCGGCGGGAGGGTGGGAAAGGAAGTCTTTCATGGCCTCGGTAAAGCCGTAGGCACCAGCTTGCCCGAAGACGAGGAGGTCGCCGCGCGCGAGCGGGGGAAGCTCGAGGGTGCCGAGCCGGTCGAGGGAGGTGCAGAGGGGGCCAGCGAGGACTGTCGATCGCTTTTCTCCCTGTACTCCAGCCGCAGCCACAGGAAAGCTCTGGCCAGTCAAGGCAGGCCGAAGGAGGTGATTGACCCCTCCCTCGAGGATCGCGAAGTCGCTTCCCCGACTGTGTTTAGTACGGAGGACTCGGGAGAGGTAGACCCCGATGGGGCCGGCAAGCCAGCGTCCGGGCTCGAGGAGGAGTTCTCCCCTAAACCAGGCATTGTCCGCGAGCAGCCTTCCGAGTCCCTGCCCGAGGGCCGCGATGTCGAGGGGGCCTTCGTCAGTACTATAGGGAATGCCCAGCCCCCCACCGAGGTCGATGAGGTCGATGGAAAGGCCGTGCCGGGTGGTCATGCCTTCGGCGATCGCGAGCGCTGCCCGGTGGTTGGCCAGAAGGCGGTTTGCGTCTCGCTCGTTGCTGGCTGCGAAGACCTGCAGCCCCGAGACGCACAGCCGCTTGAAGCGGTGTGCCTGGCCGAGGAAGGCGTCGAGGTCTTCTTCGTCGATGCCAAAAGCCGAGGGACCGGCTCCGCCGATGATGCGCGAACTTTCCGCGACCCCGTGGCCTGCGCCGGGATGGACGCGGAGGCTGATGGGCAGGGTCCCGGAAAAACCGCGCGCCTCGAGGTGGCGCTCGATGGCCTCGAGGTCTTCCATCCCGTCGGCCTCGATGCGCGCGCCGAGGTCAAGTGCCATGCCGATCTCTTTGTCGCTCTTGCCCGGGCCCGCAAAGAGCACTCGCTCCCCCCGCGTTCCGAGGCCCCCCACGAGGGCCAGCTCTCCCTCCGAGGCACAGTCGAAGGCTGCGCCCAGGGCCGCGAGACGCCCACAGACCCCTGGATGGGGATTGGCCTTGACCGCGTAGGCGAGACGGACGCGGGAGGGCAGGGCTGCCCTGAGGTCGCGGAAGCGCCCTTCGAGGATATCGAGCCTGTATATGAATGTCGGTACTGGGTTCTTTTTGGCCAGCTCCAGCGCACGGGCCCCGTCGATGGCGAAGAGGCCCGCCTCCTCGTCCTTCACCGGAGCGCTTCCTCGAGGACGGTGGCTGCGTCCGTGCCCTCGTCCCGGTATTTCACGATGCAGGGGGCGTACAAGGAGATGCCGTGAGATGCCGCGAAATCGCCCTTGGCGGGGCGCGAACCTGGCACCACGACTGCACCGGCGGGCACCTCACCCCGCAGTTCAACGCCGCGCACGAGGTCGTAAATGACAGTACTGGCACTGATCACCGTGCCTGGGGCCAGGACGGCACGTTCCCGTACGACGATGCCCTCGAAGAGGCCGCAGAGCCCCCCGATGAAGACACCGTCCTCGATGATGACGGGTCTGGCTCCGGCGGGTTCCAGCACCCCTCCGACCTGTGCTGCTGCCGAGAGGTGGACACGCGCGCCGATCTGCGCGCAGGAGCCCACGAGGGCGTGGCTGTCGACCATCGTGCCGTCACCGACGTAGGAGCCGACATTGACGTAGGCGGGGGGCATCATGACGACGCCCTGTCCGAGGTGGGCGCCCCTCCGGACTGATGAGCCGCCGGGAACCATGCGGACACCCGAGGCGGCACCAAGCTGCCGTGGCGGAAAGGCCGCCTTGTCGGCGGCGCCGCCTGGCCAGTCCTCGAAGGGAATAATTGCACTGGTCTTGAAGCCGGCGAGGATGCCCCGCTTTATCCAGGAATTGGCAAGCCACTGCCCCTGGGCATCGCGCCCGGCTGACCTCAGGCTCCCTGCCTCCAGCCCGTCGAGGAGCTCCTCGAGGGCGGCTGGAAGCCCGGGGTCGGCTACGATGGCCTCCATCGCGCGATCGAAGAAGGCGGCGAGTGTGGAGGAATCCATCACTTACTTGCTGCCTTTCCCGTTTAATTGGTCGATGAGCTCGGCAAGGCGCGCCCTGGTCGCCTCGCTGGCCGGGAAGAGGGGGAGGCGGGGGTCGGCGCCGCATATTCCCGCGATGGCCAGGGCAGCCTTGAGGGGGACGGGATTGGATTCGAGGAACAATGCGTCCATGATGGGAAGGAGCCGCTGGTGGATGGCGATGGCCTCGGCGCGGCGACCGGCGACGGCTGCGACGATGAGGGCCTTGGTTTCGGCCGGGAGGAGATTGCCTGCCACGGAAATCAGGCCTGTTGCGCCTACCGCGATGGCGGGGAGGGCCAGGGCGTCATCGCCGGAAAGCAGGACCTTGCCCTTGGGGAGGGTCCGGGCGATCTCGCCGATCTGCGCGAGGTTGCCCGAGGACTCCTTGAGGCCGACGACCTGGGGAATGGCCCAGAGCCGAGGCAGGTCCTTGGGCAGGAGGTTGAGCCCGGTGCGCCCGGGGACATTGTACAGGATTATGGGCAATTCGGGGGCGGCCGCCGCGACAAAGCGGTAGTGGGCCTCGAGCCCCGCCGGCTGGGGTTTGTTATAATAGGGAGTAACTACGAGGAGGCCGTCAGCGCCGAGCCTGGCCGCGCCTGCGGCCAGTTCTGCGGCCGCTACAGTGGAATTGTGTCCAGTTCCGACGACGACGGGGATGCCTCCGCATTCTTCCTTGGCTGTCCTGATGAGCTCGTCGCGTTCGTCGCCCAGGACGGTGGCGGCCTCTCCGGTCGAACCCAGGACAACCAGGAAATCCACGCCTCCCTTTACCACGTGGCGGACGAGCTTCCGCCAGGCGGGGAAGTCGATGCCCCCCGCTCCCGGCGATCCGGGGCCGGGCGGCAGGAAGGGCGTGGCCAGGGCGATGCCGAGCCCATTGAGTCTAGTTGCGTCTTTCATTGCGCGAGTCTCCTTTCTTTTGCGACCGCCTTCTCGAAGAGGGGGTCGATGACCTTGGTGGCCATGTCGTCGAAGGTGAATATTCCATGGCGTCCATGTATCCAGGCGATGGCCCGCAGGGCTCCGCGGGCGAAGATGTCGCGTGACTTGGCCTCGTGCGAAAGCACGATGGTCTCGGAGGCGGCCTCGAAGCGCAGTTCGTGATAGCCGATTTCCCTGCCCGAGCGCAGGCTCGCGACGTTGATGCATCCTTCTTCGGCCTTGCCCTGGCCCCAGCCCGAGTAGCGCTGACAACCCTCCGCGAGGGCTGCGGCCAGGAGCTTGGCGGTTCCGCTCGGGGCATCCGCCTTGCCTCCGTGGTGGCGTTCCACCACGCCGAGTTCGGCTTCGGAATCGAGTTCAGCCAGTCGCCCGAGGGCCATTGCGGCCCGGCGCATGAAGGCGACCGCGAGGGAGAAGTTAGGCGCGACCAGGATGCCGATTCCGGCTTCCTCGACGGCGGCGGGCCGGTCGAAGAGGAGCCCGCGGTCCCATCCTGTGGCACCGATGACGAGGTCCACCTTTGTCGCGAGGGCCCATTCGAGGTGCTGGGGAACCGCCGCAGCCGCGCTGACGTCGAGGACAACGTCTACGTCGGTGTCAGGCGGGGCCGAGCGGCCGATGCACCAGGCCAGGCTCATGCCCGCCTCTCGCTGCACGAGACTGGCCACGGCGGAACCCAGCCGTCCGCGGCCGAAGACGCCGACGCGGAGGAGGGATGCATCGCTGGCCCTGGCTTCCTTCGCGGCTTGACCCGCGGCTTGCCCCGCAGGCAGGCTCGTGCTTGGCTCGTCCTTTGCCTGCCGCGCCTCGGCTGCGATGGACGGCGCGGTGCTTGACGGTTCCGCGACGGGAGTCGCCCTGGCAGAAAGCGCTTCACCTTCGCCCTCTCCGAAGAAGGCCGCGTAGAGCCGTGCCACGGCCTCGCGCGCGTCTTCCTGCGCGATGACCAGGGAGAGGTTTATCTCGTCGGCGCCGAGGCTGATCATCTCGATGTTGATGTCGCGGAGGGCACCGAGCGCCTTTCCAGACACGCCGCGGGTCTTCTTGATCTCGCGGCCGATCAGGGCTACGACAGCCCTGTCCTTGTTGACCGCGACCTCGGCGAAGGCGGAGAGTTCCCGCACGAGCTCGTCGAGGGACAGGCCCGCGTCGAGGGTGAGGGAGACCGCCACCTCGGAGGTGGAGACGAGGTCGACCTCCATTCCCCTCCGCTCGAAGACCTGGAAGATGCGCGAGAGGAAGCCCGAGCCACCGAGCATCCGTGGCGTCGTAATTGTGATGATCGTGACCGGGCCCCGGGAGGCGAGGGCGGTTACCGGCGGTCCCGGTTCCGGGTCGCGCGAGATGGTCGTGAAGCGGCCTTCGGGACTGCGGAGACTCCGCACAGTTACGCGTATGCCCTTTTCGACGGCCGGCTGTATGGTCGCGGGATGGAGAATGCCCGTGCCGTAGGCGGCCAGCTCCGCTGCCTCATCGTAGCCCAGGACGGCGATGGGCCGCGCCTCGGGAACCAGGCGCGGATCGCAGGCCAGGATACCCTCTGCCTCGGTCCAGATCCGGATCTCGGCAGCGTCGATGGCGGCTCCAAGGAGGCTGGCGCTGAAATCTGTGCCGTCCCGTCCCAGCGTAGTCGGGGTTCCCGCCTCGTCTGACCCTATCGAACCCTGGGTGATGACGATCTTGCCGGGGCCGAGGAGGGGGATGATTTCCCTGGCGGCGAGCTTCCGTATTTCCTCGGGTCTGGGCTTGGCCGAGCCAAAATGGGAATCGGTGCGGACCACCGAACGGGCATCGACGAGGGGCAGCCCGAGCCAGGCTGCGAAGATGGTGGAGGAGAGGATCTCACCCCGGCCTGCCAGGAGGTCCCAGCCCTTGGAAACCGTCTCCACCGCGAGGGCCGTGCCGAGGAGGGAGGGGCTGCGGAGCAGCGCGGAGAGCTCCCTCCTGGCCTTTTCAATGGCTCCTTCCACCAGGGGGTGGCCCCTAGGACCCAGGAGAGCCGCCGCGGTGTCCGCATGCCGTCCGAGGATCGCCTCGAGCTCCGCGATGGCACCTTCCTCGTTTCCCGCCTGGGCGGTCCTCCCGCAGCGGAGGAGATCCCCGGTGACCTCGGAGAAGGCCGAGAGGACGACGAGCACGCCCTCACCCGCGTCGCGTCTGGCAAGGGCTGCCGCCTGGCGAAGGCTCTCCGCATCGCCTGGGCCGTCACCGGACGCCGGTCCCATGGCAGTTCCCGAGCCGGGCCGGTCCAGGCCGAATTTCATTACAATTGGTGCTTTCATCATCCCCTCCTTGCCGGGCTGGAAGCGGGCGGCGCGGCCTGTGGGGCCGTCGCGGCCTGTGGGGCCGTCGCGGCCTGTGGGGCCGTCGCGGCCTGTGGGGCCGTGCGCAGGAAATGGCGTCCGAGTGCCTCGAAGAGGTCGATGCCCTGCACGAGTTCGCCGATTCCCATGGATTCCCGGGGAGTGTGCGCGAGGACCGGATCTCCCGGCCCCGCCAGGATGGCTGCTGCATCGGGCGCGAGGGCACGCAGCGTGGGGAGGTCCGAGCCGAAGGGCACCGGCGAGTGGCGGAAGCCCGCAAGCCTCGTAAAACGGTCCCAGGGTTCGTCGAGGAGGATCTCGAGGCGGCCGTTCTCCGGTTTCGAGGCCCTGATGCCTGCGAGGATGGTACCCTCCGGAATCTGTCTGAGCGTCAGTTCCGCCTCCGCGTGGTCGGGTACGACATTGGCCGCATGCCCTCCCGAGATCGTACCGATGTTGAAGACCTCGATGCCGAGTTCCCCGGCCGGTGGGACGGGAAGGGCACGGATGCGGGCGATCCAGTCGCAGAGGGCATGGATGGCGTTCTCGCCCAGCCAGGGAGTGCCGCCGTGGGCGCTCCTGCCTTCACAGTGGAGCCGCATCCTGACGAAGCCCTTCTGGCCAGTGGCGAGGGCAAGGTTCGTCGGTTCACCGACCACGATGGCCTTCAGTCCGGATAGCGCGGGCTTCAGCGCCAGGGCAGCCCGCGCCCCCTCCGAGTCGGTCTCCTCACCCGAAACCCCGAGCCAGGCCAGGTCATCATGGCCCGCCGCCAGGAGCCGCTCGATGGCGCAGAGCTGTGAGACGATCTGTCCCTTGGCGTCTATGGCGCCACGCCCGTGGATGCGATCCCCCTCGATCGCGACGGGAAGCTCTCCCGGCACGACATCGAGGTGGGTGTTGTACAGGACACGGGGGTTGCCCCAGGTGGCAAGGAGGTTGACGCGTCCGTCCCCCAGGTCCTGACGCGTCATGCGACCTCCGAGCCCCTCGATCGCAGGCTCAAGATGGAGGAGAAGCCGTGATTCCTCCCCTGCGGGCGTGTAGGTTGAGCATAGTTCGGCGAGCAGGTGAGAGGCCCGGGCTTCGATGGATTGAAGGTGGCGCAAAAAAGACCTCCGATGCGACGGAGATCCCACGAAGCTACCCGGGGCCTTCGGGCCCTTGGGGACGGGTAGCTTGCGATGGCACTCCGCGGGGCGAACCCCGCGACAGCCGCCGGGTATTGACCCTGGCGTCCAAGGCTGGGCATCGCGGCGATACCCGACCCTTCGGCGATCCTCCCCCTTCGTGCGCCCTTTCCGGAATTCCGCTTCCGGCCGACCCTGGGTCGGTACGACACACTACTCATGGGGATCGCTCCTCCAATCGACAGTTGGAAGCTACCACGAGGGATGAAGATAGGCAAGGACTCGAAGCGAAGGCCAATCCTCGGCGGATTCCCCCCCTTGCCTGGGCTTCGGATGATGGAAACCTCTCCTTTCTTGGGCTGCGATATGCTTTATACTACTGGCCGTCACGATACAATCAGACTGTGCGATCCATCTGTTCATCGAAGGGATACAATGGAAAGAAAAGGGACAGTTGAAAAAGGACAACCCTTCCCCCTCCCCCTCGCCGCACTTGCCAGGCGTCTGGCGATCATTGTCCTGATCGCAAACCTCCTGGTCCTGCTCGCCGTCGGGCTCCTTCTTCGACAAAGCCTGTTCCAATACGAAAACGAGGCTTCGGTGCTCACGCGGAGCATTGCCGGGATCCTTGACGCCAACATTTCAGGCATCATCGCCAAGGTGGACATAGCCCTGCTCGCGGTCACCGACGAGGCCGAGCGTCAGCTTGCCAAGGGTCCCATCGACGCGGCCAGCTTCAACCGCTTGTGAAGCGATCGGGGCAGATCGACCGTGAACCG
>JBMOIK010000101.1:0-11248 GCA_049317365.1 Rectinemataceae bacterium
TAAAAATGAAATTAGTTCTTTTTTGCTTTTCTCCAAAAAAATGAAAACTGACAACAAATAGTAACTCTATATTATACAGTCATATATTTTCAGAGCTTGTCGAAAATCTATCCACCGTTGCCAATCCTTCGCCCTAACGGGCGAACTTCCTCGCCGCTCAGGGCGAGGGCATGCGGGGATTTGTCTGATTGAAGGAAGGACGAGCTAAAGGAATGCGGGGAGAAGGTAGGGCAGACGGCGCTGTTCTGGCGGGCGAGCTGCCTGCTGTCGTATTAAAGGGCGGTTATGGTGAAGACTATCGTGTCGGAAAAGCTGTCGGTAGTAATCTGGCGGTCGCTGGCCGGATCTGTGCTCATCAGGACGGCCATCGAGGTTCCCGAGTAGCCAATCGTGCCGTCGTTCGTAAAGAATGTCCCATCCTTGTCATAGGATTTGTTGTTGATTGTCAGGCTGTAGGGGATGATGTCCTGGGCTCCGCTCAGTCGCCATTGACTGGAAACGGAGAGGGAAAAGCGACGATCGCAATTTGAGCGGGCTGTCAGGGTCGCGATGTGTACGTTCTTGGCAGCGCTTTCCACAACTGCGCTTGAATTGAGAGAACGGCTGGCGCTAAGCGAAATGGATTGGGCTACAGTTCCACTGACCACCAAGGTGGCAGAGGCTGTGTTTGCCGCGGCCAAGGGAAACCATGCCAAAATGGATATAACAGAAAACGCCACAAGGCGCTTTCGATAGGCTTTCACCGCGCGCTCCACTGTCCAAAGCGAGAGAAGATATGAGTGTATGTATTATTGTACGAAACAGGGGGGTGGTCAAGGGCTTAATAGACCGATTCGAACTCCAGAGTCGAGTCGTAGGGCTGCCCCTCGACAGCACCTTCCTTTAGGATAAACAGACTCCGGGAACGGCCAGGGAGATAGTTAGTCCCCGCAAGGGTTCCGAGTTCAGCCTCTCCAAGGACAATCTGGGCGCTACCGATTGTGACCTTAGGATTACCGAGGACGACATGCCGACTCCCCGAATTCGCGATTTCGACCAAAAAGCCGCTGGCTTTTTCGGCGTTAATCGCCCCGACTACCTTCACCTTCACCGAAGGAGTGAATGAGGTACCACCGACATAGAGGGATGCTATGTATTTAAACATGATCTTGATTCCTGAGCCCTGCGCCCCGGTATCGAGGGGTACCTGCTCGGCGACAAAACGGAAACAGCGCTCGGCATCGAGTTTCGCTGGCCCCTTCCATTGAACCTTGACGGCAGCCTGGCCATTGGGCTCGACGACCACGCGGGCCGGATAGACAAGGAAAAGTGTGTCGGCGGGAGTGTTTACCTCGCTGCCATCGACCTGCATATCCCTGGTCATCACGCGGAACCTGATGGCCACCCGGCTCTGACCGTCTCCCTTGACCCGGAATGTGACAACGCTGCCCGCCCCAGAGGGGGCGAGCAGCGTCATGATCGGCTCAAGGGTGAAGGCATGCGCGCCTCCGACAGCGGCCACAAGGGCCACGCTCATCGCTAGGGCGCGCAGCTTGTTCATCAAGTCAACTCCTGTCAGGTACCTGTGATCGTGAACACCAGTGTATCATTGTAAGTATCGGCATTAAGAATGTTAGCAGCAGGAGTGTCAAAGGAGATGTAGAGCACATTCGGTGTGCCGGTGCTCAGACTCTTGCCGCTGACGCCCGTCTGGGCGGTTAGAGTTGCTGCACCGCTTGATGGAAGAGTGACAGGAAGCGCTGCTCCAACGTTAGCTCCATAGAAAAGCGTGTAAGCCCAAGATTGCGAGCCTGTGCCGCTGGTCTGGCCGAGCTTCCATTGTTTAGCGCTCGTCAAGGTTACTGCATAGCCGCCCTTGTAATTTGAAAACTCCGTCACGCTGATGAGCGGTGTTTTGATGGCACCAAGCATGATGTCGAGATCGGTAGCTAAAAGATCGGCGGTAATAGAAATAACCGGCGTTACATGGCCCACCACGGTAATGGTCTTGCTGTCAGTGCCAGTGGCAAACGCTGGAACGCAGGCTGCTAATACCGAAAGCGCCACTATTGCAAGACGACTAGTTGTTCTGCTGGAATTCATTGAATCCTCCTTGCCCAGGGTCGCTGGGCACCTATGATTCATATGTTGCACATTCCGTGCCAAATCCGGCATTTTTCAAAAATATTTATTATTCACAGTGAGATATGGAATTACGAATGCACTTGAATCGCTGTCTCGGCTCTGCCGCGCCGAAAACGTCCAATCGGTCGATGTGTTCGCCCAAGCGGGCGACACCCTTCACTAAGCATCCTTGCCACTTTCTTCTTTCGCTCCCGTAAGACGGCTCTGGCAGGAGCGGAGGTGGCGCTCGGTGATTCCGAGCGCCCGGGCTGCGGCGCTCCGGTTGCCGCTGGAGCGTTGGAGTGCTTGCTCGATGATAGTGCTTTCAAAGTCATGCATGGCCGTCTTGTAGTCAGAGGCCGGTGGTGGCGCGTCGGTGGCGGCAGGGTCGGCTCCCCCTGTCATGGTAAGGGGCAGATCCTGGACGCGGATGAATTCTCCGCGGCAGAGGACAATGGCTCGTTCGATGGCGTTTTCAAGCTCCCGTACGTTACCGGGAAAGGAATGCTGGAAGAGCCGGTCAAGGGCTTCGCGGGTGATGCCCTTCACATTCTTTCCATCCCTGCCTGAGTAGGTCGCTATGAAGTGGTCCACGAGGAAGCGGATGTCTTCCTTCCTCGCTCTAAGGGGCGAGATGTTGATCTCGATGACATTGAGGCGATAGTAGAGGTCCCGGCGGAAGCTGTTTTCTTCGACCATCCGGGCCAGGTTCTTGTTGGTGGCGGAGATGATGCGCACATCGAGGTTTCTTGTCTTGTTTTCCCCGATCCGCTGGATCTGCCCGAACTGGAGGACACGAAGCAGCTTGACCTGGAGCATGGCGGAGATTTCCCCTATCTCGTCAAGAAAAAGGGTTCCGTGATCGGCTTCCTCGAAACGACCGATGCGGTCGCTGCTGGCGTCGGTAAAGGCGCCCTTGCTATGCCCGAAGAGCTCGCTCTCGATGAGGGATTCCGACAGGGCCGAGATGCTGACTGCAACGAAGGCACCTTTGCGGCCGCTGCGCTCATGGATGAATCGAGCCACGAGTTCCTTGCCTGTGCCACTCTCTCCCATGAGAAGGACGGTCGCTGAACTCAGTGCGGCGCGCGCTGCGATGCTCAGGGCTTCCGCCATGGCCTCGCTTTTGTAGACAATGCCGACAGCCACCTGCGAGGAGGCTGGCCCCTCGGTGGGAGGGAGGAGGGATTCGCGCTGGAGGGCGAGCTTCTCGTTGATGCGGAGGATGATCCGCTCGATTGCGTCGATCTTGGTCGGCTTAACGAGGTAGTCGTCGGCTCCTCCCTTGAGAAGCCGGACCGCCTCGCCCGTATCGGCGTAGGAAGTCATGATGACTACGGCGACCACGGGACTGAGCTCCTTCATCTTGGCCAGGACATCGAAACCAGTACCGTCAGGCAGGTAGAGGTCGCTTAGCACGAGGTCGACCACCTGCTCCGAGGCGATCTTGATGCCCTCCGCAACGGACACGGCGGACAGATATTCTATTGTCGGGTAGTCGAAGGTGGCGACAAAGGTCTTGAGCAGCTCGATCTGTGTTTGGTCGTCATCGATGGCCAAGATCGTCAATTGTCTCTCCTC
Source organism: Rectinemataceae bacterium (assembly GCA_049317365.1). Classification (GTDB taxonomy): domain Bacteria; phylum Spirochaetota; class Spirochaetia; order Treponematales; family Rectinemataceae; genus CAIJMU01. The sequence goes on from JBMOIK010000101.1 coordinate 3,685, forward strand.
GATTCCAGCCGGCCTGCCTCGGCTTTCATGGGCTCCAGTTCCAAGTTTCGGATGCTGTCGCCACGCATGCAAGGGCATACGCCAGGGCAGGAGACCGCCTGCCCAATCTATCGACAGGGTTTGAGACATTCTCAAGCCTGCTGTGGTGCATGATGTCCATCCGCCGTCCGGGCTAATCGGGATCTGCCGGCGACGGCTGGGCAGTCTCAGGTCCCCGGCAGGCTTCCCAACGCCTGGCGCAGGATGGCCCGTGCCTTGTCGTAATTGAACGATTCTATCTCCTGGTAGAGGGCGCTGGCCTGCGGTCCGAAGGCGCGCCGGTAGAACCTGTGGTCTTCCTGGTAGGCCTGGACCGCCGCAAGGTCGTTCCCGGCGAGCAGGGCGTCGAGGCGCGCTGCCTTGGCCGTGATGCTGGACCTGTCCTCGGGGGAGAGGGAGGTGCGAGGCCCAGCCGCCTCTGGAGTCTGTCGCCCGGGCATCGTTTCCAGGCCTTCCCGGGTGAGGTCGACTGCGGGTCCGGCCTCAGGCACGAGGGCTGGATAGATAGGTGGCCCGATATCTGGCCCTGCATCGCGGCAGGCCTGGGCTTCCCCTGTCCGAGGTCCTGCGGAATGCTCTCCGAGAGCGCCCAGGATGCTGCTGCGGAGGCGCGAGCGGGTCAGTGGTTTTTCGAGGGAGGCGGTGTAGCCCGACTCGGCGAGGGTACTCCTCATGACAGTGTCCTTGTAGGCGGTGATGAGGATCGCCAGGGGCCGATGGGCAATCGGCAGGGCACAGAGCCGCTTTCCGAGCTCGAGGCCGTCGATCCCGGGCATGCGCAGGTCCGTGAGGAGGAGGTCGAAGGGGCATCCCGTGGCATCGGCCTCCTGGAGACGGTCAAGGGCGGCGGCAGCGTCCGGAGCCGAGCTGACTTCGAAGCCAAGGCCTTCGAGCATGCCTACAATCACCAGCCTGGCTGCCTCGAGGTCATCGACCACGAAGGCGCGAAAGCCTGCCATCCCGCTGGCTTTCGGCTGGTTCGGCGTCACGCCGTGGGCTGTCCCAAAGGGCGCTTCTATCCAGAAGGTGCTTCCCTTTCCGAGCTCGCTTGTTGCCCCGATCTTTCCACCCATCAACTCGATCAGGCGCCTGGAGATCGCGAGTCCAAGCCCCATGCCGCCGTATTTTCGCGTCGTCGAGCCGTCTGCCTGCTCGAAGGGGAGGAAGAGGCGGGCCTTTTGCTCGCCGGAAATCCCGATGCCCCCGTCCGAAACCTCGAAGCGCAGGAGATGGCCGCTTTCATCGGAGGAAAGCAGGCGCGCGCGGAGTACGATGCTCCCCGCCTCGCTGAACTTGACCGCGTTGGTGATGAGGTTGAGGAGGACCTTCTGGAGCCTGATGCCGTCCCCGTGGATGAGGGGGGGAAGGGCAGGTGAATCCATGATGATTTCCAGGCCCTTCGACTCAGCCCTGCTTGCGATGAGGTTGCAGATGTCCTCCAGCATGTGCTCGACCTCGAAATCGGTTTCCTTGAGCTGGAGCTTCCCTGACTCTATCTTTGACAGGTCCATGATGTCGTTGAGGAGGTCCATGAGGTGCTGTGCCGCTGTGTCTATCTTCGCGAGCTGCATGCGCTGGTGCATGTCGGTGATGTCCCGCTGGACAAGGTGGGCGAGGCCAATAATCGCATTCATGGGGGTACGGATCTCGTGGCTCATGTTCCCGAGAAAGCTGCTCTTGGCGCGGTTGGCGGATTCGGCTTCCTCCCTGGCCTGCCTGAGTTCTTCCTCCTTCGCCGCCAGGGCCGTTACATCCCTGGCCTGCACGAGGATGCCGTCATGGTTGCCGTCGCCATCCCTGAACAACTGCCGCGTGAAGGACATCCGACGCTGGCTGCCGTCCTGGAGCGTCACCAGGATCTCCTCGGCTCCGTTTAGTTCGTCCCCGGCGAGAAGCCTCGTCCGGGCCTCGTTCTCGCGGGCGGCTGACGCGGGGATGAGGATCTCCTCCGCACGCTTCCCGATGTATTCGCCAAAGCCTGGCCTAAAGTTGCCCGCAATGTAGCTGCGGCTCGCAGCCAGGTAGCAGCCATCGCGGTCCATGAGCGCGATCCAGTCGGTGGCCGAATCCAGGACGCGTGCAAAATCGCGGCCGAGCGCAGCGGCCCCGTCTCCGGCGGCCGCAGCAGTAGGCTGCTGCGGAGCCCTCCCTGCAATCGGTTTCACGCGGACAACTCTCAGCTCCGGAGCAGGGCGACTGCGGTGACCAGGAGTGCAAGGCCCCAGCGGTACCAGACGAAGATCTTTGTCGAGTGCTTCTGGAGATAGGCCAGGAGGAGCTTGATGCAGAACCAGCCGGTCACCGCAGCGACGACGAAACCGATAGGGAAGAGGATGAGCTCGCCCTGGGGGATGGCACCGGATTTGATGGACTTGACCAATTCGTAGAGGCTTTTCACGCCTGCGCCTGCAATGATCGGTGCCGACAGCAGGAAGGAGAATCGCGCCGCGGCAGGACGCTCGAGGCCGAGGGCCAGGCCGGCGGTTATGGTCGAACCGGAGCGGGACACGCCGGGGAAGATGGCGAGAGCCTGGGCGAAGCCGATGAGGAGGGCGTCCTTCCAGCGCATGGATTCGAACGTGCGCGCGCGTTTGCCGAATTCCTCGGCCAGGAGGAGGAGGAGTCCGAGCAGCGCGATGAAGAAAGCCATCCAGAGCATCGCCGAGGTGGTGATCTGTCCGCCGGGGTGGAAAAGCTCCTCCACGCGGCTTTCAAGGGCAACGCCGGCGACCCCACCCGGAATACAGGCTGCGATCAGGAACCAGACCATCCTGCGGTCGGGGTCCTGCCCGATCTTCCTCTCGGCGATGCTGCCCACAAAGGCCTTGGCAAGGCGCCACCAGTCAGCGGCAAAGAAGGCCAGGAGGGCGAGGAGGGTTCCGAGGTGGAGGGAGACATCGAAGGTCAGGCCCCTGAGCACCGGGTTGTCCCAGGAGAAGAGCCAGGGGATTATTACGAGGTGGGCTGAACTTGAGATGGGGATGAACTCGGCCAGGCCCTGGACGAGTCCCAGGATGACCGACTGAAAGATCAGCATTGATTGCTCCTTGCGCCGGCCGGCAGGATACCCTGTCCTCGGCGATATGGGGACTTCACCGCGGGCGCAAGGCCAGCGACAGCATGGCCGCGGCGAACGCGATCCACACAAGTATGACACAGACCGCCGCCGCCACGCTTCTCGGCCGCAGGCTGCCCGTCTGCTGTTGGGCCCTGACGCGGGCGTCAGCCATGACCTCGGCCGGTATCAGCCTTCTCACGAGGGCCAGCCCCAGTGACAGCAGGATGACATCGTCGAGGTAGCCCAGCACGGGTATGAAATCCGGTATCAGGTCGATCGGCGATATGGCGTAGCCGACCACGAGGGCCCCCAGCAGCCTGGCAGGCCACGGCGTCCTGGGATCGCGTATCGCAAACCAGAGCGCGAGGATCTCCCCCTTGAGCGCCCTGGCCCAAGTTCTGATCTTCGCCATCCCCAAGCTCAGGATGCCCATTGAGGGAGGATAGCCGAATTGGCGCATTCTGTCATTGGCAGGCTTCGGATTGGCCTGCCCCTCCCGGATTGGGTACATTCACGGCGTCCCTGGAACCCTTGCCGGATCCGGGACAAAGGAGTTGGCATGCTTGCACTCGGCGATATGGTTCCTGATCTTCCCCTTTTCGACGCAGAGGGGAAACAGCGAAGCCTTGCAGAGTTCAGGGGCAAACGTATCGTTCTCTACTTTTATCCGAAGGATGACACGCCGGGCTGCACTGCCGAAGCCTGCGCATTCAGGGATTTGAAGGCGGACTTTGACGGGGCAGGCGCTGTTGTGGTCGGAGTGAGCGCCGACAAGCCAGCCTCGCATGCGAAGTTCGCTGCCACGTTTGGCCTTCCCTTCCTCAAGGAAGGCAAATTGCCCCAGCCTTGACCAAGCCCAAGGCTCCTGTGTATAAATTCCTCGCTCCAAGGCGGGGTAGCTCAGTTGGCAGAGCAAGCGGCTCATATCCGCTCGGTCGTGGGTTCAATCCCCTCCCCCGCTAGAATAGGACTGTGGCCACGCTTGCGTGGCCACTTTTGCTTTGGGCGGGGGAGGGGATTGATCCGAGCGAGCGACCCCGCCAAGTCCGATCATCTGAGGAATTGGCGGGGTGGCCCTGCATGGATGCCGGGCCAGCGAGCGAGGCGGCCCGCCGGGAGCCCGCAGGACGCGGGCGACCAGAGGGAATCCCCTCCCCCGCTAACTTACACGAAAAGCCCTGATTCCAGGGCTTTTTCTTTACCCATAACGCTTTGCGTCTCCCTCGAATTCCCACGAGGCAGCAGCTTCCGGCTTTGGAGTACTCCTTTTCTTTTGCTTTCTGCAGAACTCTTGTAACCCAGTCGTAGGAAAAATCGATTCGCTATCGGGGGTGTCATGCGCGTGTCGGTGCGGGTGAAAAAGGGCTACTTCTATCTCGATATTTTCGACCGAGGCCTCCGCCGCTGGGAAGCCCTCGGCATCACCGAGAGCAGCGACCCCAAACAGAGCAAGGATTCCTGGCGCCTGGCGGAGCTGTGGTCCAAGCGCGAGCATCAGATCGTATCGGGTGAGTGGGGCCTCCTGGATCCCATCGAAGGAAAGCGTCCCGTGGTCGACTACTGCCGCGACCTAGCCACAGTCATGGGCCCGAAAACGCACCTGCCGAAGTCCCTGAAGTACCTCGAGGAGTATGCTGCGGGCATCCAGATCGGGGCCATCAACGAGCGCTGGCTCGAGGGCTACAAGGGGCACCTCCTTGCTGCCCCGGCGCTCGGGAAAACGACGGCCTCGCACTACTTCGCGGCGCTCTGCTTTGCCCTGAAACGGGCGGAGCGGGATCGGCTCATCCCGAGGAATCCTGCAGACGCAGTGGCGCGGATCCCCGTGCCGGAGGCCATGAAGGTCTACCTCACAGAGGCGGAGCTCCAGGCTCTGGCTGACCATCCCCTGGGTTGGGTCCTCGGGGCGGAGATCAAGCGGGGCTTTTTTTTGCCGTCTATGTCGGCCTGCGGGTGTCGGATGTCGAGGGGCTCACCTGGGGCAGGGTGGAGCGCGGAGCGAAGCCCCGCCTCATGATGCTGCAGGAAAAGACGCAGGTAGTTGTCGGCATCCCGCTCTCGGCGTCCGCCTGGTCGCTCATCGAAGACAGGGTCATCCACCGGCACGACGCAGGTCTATGCGAAGGCGACGGACGGAATGAAGCGGGAGGCGGTTGACCGGCTGCCGGTGATTGAGAGGATGAGGCGAGGGTAGGGAATCCAGGGGAATTACTTTTCTTTTTTGGCCCTGATGCTCGAGATAAGCGAGGACGCGACAGGCGCAATACCGATAACGATGGCCGCAATGGCCTCCGTGGGGCGGTCAAGAAGAGCAAGCGTGAAGCCAGCGACAAGGCCGCCGAAGGCAAGGGCAAAGCCGAATACCTGACCCCGGAGCATGGCAGTGGTTTCGGCGTGAACGTAGACACGCTCCTCCTCCATCCGCTTTTTTGCCTGTTCTTCGAAGAGTCGAAAGAAGAGCGCGGCCGCACCTGGATGGAGTTTCTCGTAGCCCTCTATCACCGCAGGATGCGGGAGCGGACCCTCGAAAGACTGGGCGATGCGGCTTTGAACCTGGATTGTCGCCTGGACAGGCTTCTCGGGGCGCTTCTCAGGCGGGGCCATCGTTGTCCTTCACGGCCGCGAAGGCTGCGGCGGCGTCGCGCATGATGGCTTCGGCGTCTTCGCGGAGCCCTGCTGCAGGGTCCTTCGTGATGATGCTGCGCGTGATAGGCGCACCGCGAGCGCCAAAGAGATCAAAGGACCGGGCCAAGCCTTCGCCAAAGGCCCTGGCAAGAGATCCATACCCCACGATGCGACGGCGGTCGAGTGTCGGCGTATTCATGTGCGCTCCTTGCCTGAATTTAGCCCTTCCCCCGCCTTCTGTCCACCGGGCCCCCCACGTAGGGCGCGGCCCTTCACCCTCCCCGAGTTATGAAAACATCGCGGGGCAGGGTGGTATCTATCAAGGATTGCTGTCCTCTGTGCGCGGATCGGGAATATGCTTTCCGGCTATCAGGCTTCCAGGAGGTAGCGCGAGAAGACGAGGGCTTCGCGGGCGTCCTCATCCAGCTTCGCCTCATCCGCGCCGCGGCTGATGTCGCGCCAGACCTTTATATTGGAGCCGACGGTCCCGCCCATCCTTACGAAGGGCTCCATGACGATGCTGCCGTCGTAGCCGATGTCGTGCAGCGCGTGTCCGACCTCTGACCAGGGCACACGGCCCTTCCCAGGCACCCGACGGTTGCATTCGCCCGTATGCAGATGGCCCAGACGTGATCCAGCCGTCCTGATCGCTCCACCGATGCTGTCTTCCTCGATGTTCATGTGGAAGGTATCGAGCATGACCTTGACGCGGGGATTGCCCACCTCTTCGACGAAGGCAACTCCCTCTTCGGCAGTATTGATCATATAGTTTTCGAAGCGATTGAGGACCTCGAGGCAGTAGTCCACGCCGCAGTCTTCGGCGACCTTGGCGACCTCCCTTACGGCAGCCACGCTTCGGGCCCAGTCGCCTGCCTTGTCTATCGGCCGCGAATAGTCAACCGGTCAGTAGGAGTAAAGGGCCCCGCCGATGAGGTGAGTATCCAGTTTGTAGAGTCGTTTCAGGAGTTCTTTAAAATAGGATTTCGCGGCGGCTGCAACCCTCGGGTCCGGCGATGCAAGGTTTTGCTCGGCAGTAGGCCCGTGGCCCGCCGTGAGGATGATGCCGTTATCGGCCGCACAGGCCGTGAGCTCGGCCATCTCCTTTTCGCTGTAGCCCAGGATCGGCGTAGCTGCGATCTCGAGGTTATCGAAGCCGAGCCGCGCGGCTTTTTGGATATAGTACTTAAAATCAGCGACCCATTCCTTTTCCCAGTACGCGTAGAATATTCCGTATTTCATGGAGCAGCTTTATTGCCGTTCCTTGGCTTCAGTGTTGGGGATTTTTGTGAGGCGCCATCAACTGGTGACGATATTCCGCCACGGGGTGCGGAGCAGTCATTGGAATCTGGAAGGATCCTTCGAACCACTCGCTCACATCGATGGCCCCAAAATCCTTGACCATCTGATCATCAAAGGCTGCGGCTTCTTCCGCTGTCCATCTCCCGAGAAACTGCAGGTAGCCCAAAGCGATGCCTACTTCTTCCCGTTGTTCCTGATCCCTGCGGCGAAGATGACCGAGTCGAAACTGCGGTTGAGGATCTTGCTCTGGTAGTTGGTAAAGGGAGGGGAATCGGCGAATTCGATTTCGTCGCCCTTGGAGACCTTGGCCTGCATGGTCGCGACCCAGACTTTTTTCCCGCCCTCGTCGATCTGAATATAGACGTATTCGCCAGCGACGAGGGCTTCGAGGACCTTGCCCTTGTGACCTGCACCGGCAGGGACATCGGCTTCGGCACTGGGGTGGGGGGCAGCTGGAGCTGGCGCTGCCTGGCCCTGGGGCGTTGCGGGGGTCACGAGGGTTCCCGAGTCCTTTTTGCAGGCACCGATCACGACAACAAGAGC
>JBMOIK010000102.1:0-11182 GCA_049317365.1 Rectinemataceae bacterium
CCGAGAAGCCGGTGTCTCGGTTGCCGAAGGCGTTGACGATCGGGAGGACGGCACCGGCGCCCAGGAGGGTGCCGAAGACCGCGAAGCCGAAACGGAAGCCGTTGAGGCTCGTGCGTTCGTGGTAATCCTGGGTGAGTTCGGGAGTCAGGGAGTTATACGGAATATTCACGACTGTATAGGCTGTGTTGAGGAAGCAGAGGGCCAGGGCCGCCCAGATCGTGGCCGCAAGGGGGTCTGCGATGTGGGGATTTGTGAAGAACCACCACATCCCGAGGAAGAGGGGGAGGGCTCCGAAGAGGAGCCAGGGCCGCCTGCGTCCCCAGCGGGTCCTGGTGCGGTCGGAGATGAAACCCATCATGGGATCGGTGACCGCGTCCCAGAGCTTTCCGATCATCACGGCTATGCCTGCCGCGGCCGCCGGGACGCCCACGGTGTCGGTCAGGTAGTAGAGGGACCAGAATCCCATGGCGGTGAAAAAGAGGTTTCCGCCCAGGTCGCAGACCCCGAAACCGAGCTTGGTGCCCAGGGAGAGTTTCGCTTTGGAAGCGATACTGCCCGCAGGCGCGGATTGTTCATGTGCCATCGAGGTACTCCTTGATCGCGCCGGTGAAGGCAGAAGCGAGGTCGGTTTCGGCCGCGGCGAGGGCGGTCTGTCTGTCGGATCGGTAGGCGGGAAGCCGTAGGGTCATTTCAAGCGGCTCGGCCGCTACCATGCATATGTGGCGCGAAAGGGGGTTCTTCCTGTCGGTGATGTTGCCGCCTTCGAGGCGTGAGGCGAAATCATCGAGGTTGACAAGGGTTTCGGCGAGGCGGCCGAGGCTTGGAGCTCCGCCGTCGGCGAGGCCCTCCTCGAGGTAGGGGGCGTCGAGGTACCAACCGAGATCTACTGTTTCCATGTGTCGCATGGCGTACCAGGCTTCGCCGGCGCGGCGGTCGGCGAGGGCGCGAGCGTGGGGGGGGAGGGCAGCAAGGTCGAGTTCGGGGTAGATCCTGTTCCAGCCCTCGTGGCGGATGCGGTAGACGCGGGTGATGGCGTCGCCGTCGGAAGCAAGGCCCAGCATGGCCTCGCCCCTCCTGAGGGCTTCCTCAAGGAGGGCCGCGTGGCGGGCAGCACGGAGGGCGAGGAATTCAGTGTTGTTTGAATCAGCTAAGGCGAGGAGGGTCTCGACCGGAGGTGTCGGGCCGCCCGGGCGCTGTCCGGGCCAGTAGTAGGACTCCCCCGCTTCCTGGAGCCGGAGGTCGATGGCCCTGAGCCTCAGGCCCAACGCGCGCCGTCGCCCTTCGTCCGAGCTGCGGGACACTTGGGGCGCATTGGCGGCAGCGCCCGCAGGCGCTACGCCCGCAGGCGCTACGCCCGCCGGGCCAAGTCGCACTTCCAGGGCTGTCGCACAGGCCTCGAGGGCAGACAGATCCCGGGCCTCGTGGCTCACATGGACGGATAAGGGCAGTATGAGGACTTTCTCGGCACGTCCTGCCGCGGCGAGTTCTTCGGCGCACCAGAAGCCGAGCTGGAGGGCGCCGCGTTCCAGGCGGGGGAGGGTTTCGCTGCGGTAGGAGGCCTGGCCTTCGGGGGCGAGGGCCAGGGGGTGCTCTCCGTCGCGGAGGGCGCGGCGCGTGGCTTTTATCCCGGAGCTGTCGACGCGGACGTGATAGACGGGCAGGGAGCCCGAGCGGGGGATGAGCCAGCGGACCAGGGGGCCTGACCAGAGGGGCACTTCGTAGCCGTGGAGGAAGAGGCAGTGGGGTCTGACCCCCAAGGGCGCGCCGAGGCGCCTGGCCTCGGCCCGAAGGCCCCGGTGCATGGCCCAGGCGAGGAGCTGGGGCTCGTCGCCGTAGGGATGCCTGAAGGCCAGCACCAGGCGCGCGCGGCCCTCGTAGAAATCGCGCACGGAGGCGACGAAGCGCTCGCCGTGGATGAAGCGCATCGACTGCATCCTGAGGGTGATGCTGGAATACAAAGGACCAAGTAGGTCGATAAGGCCGAGGGCGAGGGGATCGAGGGAGGGCGCGGCGAGTTTCGGGCGCCTTCGGGCGCGGACTATGGGTTTCATCATATCGGTGATGACCTGCATGAGGCGGACGATCCGGGAAGCCAGGAGGCCCTGGAAACGCTACAGGGTCTCAAAGAGCTTCTCCATGTTGTGCTGGTTGACCCTGAAGACGAGGGAGTGCAGCTTGTCGCGCTTGCTCTCGTCGAGTGACCTGGGGTCGAACATCACGACCGTCGAGGCGGCGAGTGGCGACCCATCCTCACCTTTCCGGGCGCCCCTGTGGGCTACGACGACACCGTCTGCGTTGAGGCGTCCGCCCTTGATCGTGAGCTGGCAGGATCGCAGTATCGCTCCGGGCTTGAGGTTGGGATTGCCCTCAAAGGAGCAGGCCATGCCCGCGATGGAAAAGTCGGAGATATCTCCCCTGATATTGCCCTCATTGAAGCTTGCGACGCACTGGGCCATCTTGGGCGGGGTCATGGCGCGCACGAATTTCCTGCGGCCCCTGGCCTCGTTGGCCTCAAGGGTCTTGGCCAGGATCTCCATGGTCTTCGCGGCCCCTATCTTGAGGGTTATGCAGCCACAGGCTACCTGGAGGTCCATCAGGTATTTTTCCTTGAGGACCTGGTCTTCGTTGAGGCTGAGTACCCCGATACCTACGTGTGCGGTGTTTTCCCCTTCCCGGATTCCGCGTACCCAGGCTTCCCAGCCCTGCTCGTCGAGGCCGTCATCGTGGTTGATGAAGACGATGGAATCGGGCTCCTGCATGAGGAAGCGCTTGGCCTTCACCGCATCCTTGACAAGGTAGACTTCGAATTCCTTGTACGACAGCTCCTCCACGATGTCCGTGAGGACAGGGGGAGGATAGAGGAAGAGGACCTTTTTCCCAAGGTAACCGGCTTCGGGCATGGGCAACACAATACCGTCATGGCGAGCCATTCGCAAGAACGAAGTGTTTCGAGGAAGGCGTGAAGCCTTGACCGCCACGCGGCCGGGGTCTAGGCTGCGCCACCATGACGCTCATCCATACGGGGGACCTCCACCTCGGAAAGACCCTTCACGAACGGAACCTCGAGGACGAGCAGCGCCATTTCCTCGGCGCGCTGATCGGCGTGGCGGTCGATCGGCGGGCCTCGGCCCTCCTCATCGCTGGCGATATATATGACAGGGCCATACCTCCGCCCGAGGCCATCACGCTGTTTTCGGACTTCCTGGAGCGGCTTGTGGAAGCCTGTCCCGCCATCATCGTGGTCATCATCCCGGGCAACCACGATTCGGCGAGCCGCCTGGCCTTCGGAGCGGGCCTGCTCAGGCGTGCGGGCGTCCATGTGCGGACGAGCGCCGCGAAGGTGGAACCGGTCATCGTGGAAGGCCCAAGCGCAGTTGGCCCGAGCGCGGGGGGCCCGAGCGCAGCAGGCCCGTCCGAGCGCTGCGCAATCTGGTCCCTGCCCTTCCTCGGCGGGGGGGCGGACCTTGGAGATTCGGACCTGTCTGAGGGAAACGCTACGATGCGCAGCCAGGCCGAGGCCTTCACGACAGCCGTCGGGCGTATCACAAAGCGCCTGGAGGCGGGTTCACGCAACATCCTCGTGGCTCACTGCTTTGCCTCGGGCGCCGCGCCGAGCGACTCCGAGCGCTCCTTTGTGGGGCTTTCGGAGGAGGTGGACGCCCGCCTCTTCGATCCCTTCGACTATGCCGCCCTCGGCCACCTCCACCGCCATCAGGCGGTAGGTACCAGGGGCTCCTATCCCGGCGCTCCGCTTGCCTATTCATTTGGGGAGGCGGGCAGCGAGAAGGGCTTTCTCGTCCTCGAGCTCGAGGGCAAGGAGCTGCGGAGGGAATTCATCCCGCACGAACCCCTCCATAGGCTTTTTCGGCTCTCCGCGGCCTTCGACGAGCTCTGCCGGCCGGGGGCCTTTGCGGAGCATCGTGACGATCTCCTTGAAATTACCCTGACCGACGCCCTCCCTGTCCTCGACGCATCGGAGCGCCTCCGGGGCAACTTCCCCAATCTCCTTTCGCTGCGCCAATCCGCCTTCGAGATTTCCCTGGCCGGCCAGGGAGGACGCATCGAGATCGATGCTGCCCGCGATCCCCTCGACCAGAAGAGGCTCGAGGATGATTTTGTCCTCTTCCACCGGGAGCTGCGCGATGGCGTCGACCCCGATGAGGCTAGCCTCGGGCTCCTGCGCGAGCTGGCGCGGGAGGCCACCGATGCGACCAATTGAACTGATATTGGAAAGCATCGGGCCCTATCGCGGCAGGGTAGCAATAGATTTCCGCGTCCTTGGGGATTTTTTCCTCGTGTGGGGGAGGACGGGCTCGGGGAAGACCACGCTCTTCGACGCGATGACCTACGCGCTCTACGGTGAGGCACCGGGGTCGCGGAAACGCCTTGCGGTGGAGCTCAGGTCGCAGTTTGCACAAGCGGGCGAGGAGCCCCGGGTAGAGCTCACCTTTGCGCTCGGCCCGAGGCAGTGGCGCGTAACGCGAACGCCGCCCTGGACGCGGCTGGGGCGCGGCGGGAAGCAGGTCACCGTCAAGCAGGAGGCTGCCCTCGACTCCAGCCGGGAGGGCGGCTGGGAACGTGTGGCTGAGGGGCCTCGCGATGTCGATGCCCGCATCGAGGCTCTCCTGGGCCTGAGCGTCGACGACTTCTCGCGCATCATCCTCCTGCCCCAGGGTGAGTTCCAGCGCTTCCTCGAGATGGATTCGACCGAGCGCGTGAAGATCCTCGAAAAGCTCTTTCCTGTCGACCTCCACGACCGCGTCACGGAGCTCGCAGTCCAGAAGGCGAAGGACGCGTTAGCCGCTCTCCGCAGTCTGACGGAGGGCCTGGCCCGCCTCGAGGCGGAGGGGGCCAACACCGAGGGGGCGGCCAAGCTCGCCCGGCTGGGGGAGGGCATGGCGGGCCTTTCGGAGGCCCTCGAGGCTGCGCTGCGCCGAAGGGTCGAGGCAGACAGCGCCCTCAAGGCCGCTCACGCTGAGCGCGAGCGCAGGCGCAATCATGAGGCAGCGCTCGCACGCCTGGAGCGTGCCGAGGCAGCTGCAGCCGGACTTCCCGCGATGACTGCCCGTCGTGGCGCAGCGCGCAGCGCCGCCCGGGTGCTTCCCGCCCTCGAGGAGGGCCAGGCCGCAGCCGAGCGTGCCGAACGCGGCCGCTCCGAACTGGCGGAGCGCCAGAGGCTCTTTGACAGCTGCAGCCTGCGCGGGCCAGAGGTCGAGGCGGACAGGGCTGCTGCTCTCACGCTGGCTGCCGAGCGTGCCGCGATCGACCGGCAGCGGGGTGAACTCGGGTCAGCAATCGCCGCCTGGGCCGGGCTCGCAGCGCTGGGAGCCCGCCTCGAGGCAGATAGATCCGAGGCAGCGATTACGGACTCGGCGCGCGCGCGGGCACTCGCTGTCGAAGCCGAGGCACGGGCCTCCGTCGAGGCGGCACTTCTGCCCGAGGACGCCTTCGATAGGGCCCAATCCGAATTCGATGGGGCGAACACGGCCTTCAACGCCGCAAAGGAAAGGCTTCGCGCCATTGAGTCCCTCGAGGAGCTCCGTCGCGGGGAGGAAGCAGCGGGGCAGGCTGCGGTCAGGGCCACCACGGCTCTCGCCGAAGCCTCCCTGGCCCTCGCTGGCTTCGAGGCTGCACGCAAAGGGGGCCTTGCAGCGGAACTGGCTGCTGCCCTCGCCTTCGGCGAACCTTGCCCAGTCTGCGGCTCGACTGAGCATCCGGCGCCAGCAGGGGCGCCACGCGGGGGGCGAGGAGCGGGGGCGGCTGCCGGTGGGGCCGCGGCCCTCGCTGGCCCTGAGACGGGGGCGGCTGCAGCCCTGAAGCTGCGCCACGAGGCGGCCACGGGTGCACGGGCCGCGGCGGAGGCGGACTGTATCCACGCACAAAGCTCGCGGGAAAGGGCCGAGGAAGCGGTGAGGGCCCTCATGGTGACGGCCCCGCATGCAGCGGCACCCCCCGCGCCGTCCCCTCTGGCCGCCGGCCAGAACATCACAATTGTGCCTATTCCCTCAGCCGGGGATGCCAGGCTCCTCCGCGACGCGGCCCAGAAGGCAGCGGGCGAGGCGGGCGAGGCTCTTCAGGCTGTGCGGAAGGGCCAGAAAGAGCTCGAGGAGAAGAGGCGCGTCCTCGAGGCTGCAGGCGCCGAGCTGCGGCGCTCTGAATCGGCTCGCTCTGCGACCCAGGCGAGCCTCGCGGGCCTGTCGGCCCAGTACGCGGCCGCAGAGGCGAGCGCTGGCGCCGAGGATCCGCGTCCGCTCGCCGCTGCCCTCGACCGCGCCCGTGTGGAAACTGAGGCCCGGAGTGCGGCCCTCCTGGCGGGCATTGGCGCCTTCGAGAAGGATCTGACCGTGGCCCGGGCGCGCCTGGCTGAGGCCAGCGAAAGGCAGCCGGGCCTGGATGCAGCCGCGAGGACGGCGGAGGCGACTGCAAACGCGCTTCTGGAAGCCTGTGGATTTGCTGAAGCGGGGGCGGCGAGGTCGGCGGCGATGGCGACTGAAGCTATCTCAACTCTCGAAGGGGAGATCCGCCGGCTCGAAATCGAGCGAGGCGCCGCAGGGGCAGCCGCCGAGGAAAGCGCACGCGCTGTCGGCAAGGAGGCTCCGGCCGATGTCCCGGCCCTCGAAGAAGCCCTATCGGAGGCCGCTTCTGGCTTTTCCCAAGCCCAGGGGGCCCTCCTGTCAGCGAAATCAGAGGCCCAGAAGCTCAGCTCCCTCTTCGATCGCCTCGAGGCAATCCAGGCCGAGGTGGCTGAACTCACTGCCAGCTCCGGGCGCTATGCCGGACTGGCTGAACTCCTGGCCGGAAAGATCGCCCCGAGGCGCCTGCCCTTCAAGACCTTCGTTCTGGCAGCCTATTTCCGGGTGGTAGTCGATCGGGCAAGCCTCCGGCTCGGGGAACTCAGCGAGGGTCGCTTTGCCCTGATCGCCGACGAGGGTGCCGGAGGGGGCCTCGGGCGTATCGGGCTTGAGATCCTCGTCCGCGATTCCTGGAACGGGAAGACCCGACCCTCGGGTACCCTTTCCGGCGGCGAGCGCTTCCTGACTTCCCTTTCCCTCGCCCTCGGACTGGCCGATACGATCCGGAGCCGCTCGGGCGGAGTTTCCCTCGACTCGGTCTTTATCGACGAGGGCTTCGGAAGCCTCGACGACGAAACCCTCGACAGGGCCATCGGAGCCCTGGACCGTGCCCGCGGCCAGCGCCTGATAGGCATAGTCTCGCATGTAGCCGAACTCCGGAACCGGATCCCCGCCCGTATAGAGGTCAAGAAAGGGCACTCCGGTTCGACACTTTCCCTTCACGGACTCGAGTGAGCAATCGTGGCTTTTGACAGGCGGAATTGAGTTTCGATCGACGAAATCCCCCTCCGACCTTGCTACACATCAGGAAAAGCTTTATAAATACCCATCTTTCTCCATCTCCCTAGGAGGTTTCATGAAGAGGATTCTACCGATCCTTTTGGCGCTCGCAGCCATCACCGCGATGCTGTCCGTGTCCTGCGCAGCGAAGGAACTCACCGCCGACAAGGCTGATTTCATCATGTCCAACGGCGCGGAGCCAACGATCGACCCGAGCCTGCTCAACGACGTCCCATCCACCAACGTCGGTCTTGGCCTCTTCGAGGGCCTCATGCAGTATGACCCAGTCACCAACAAGGGCGTTCCCGCCATGGCCGAGTCCTACACGGTCAGCCCCGACGGTCTCACCGTCACCTTCAAGCTGCGCAAGGCCCAGTGGTCAGACGGCAAGCCCGTCACCGCCGGTGACTTTGTCTACGGCCTCGAGCGCATCCTCGACCCCAAGACCGCCGCCGATTACGCCTACATGCCCGGAATGGTCATCAAGGGAGCCGAGGCCTTTACCGCAGGTACGGGAAAGTTCGAGGACGTCGGCGTCAAGGCCATCGACAACCTGACCCTCCAGTACACGCTCTCCAGCGCGGCGCCCTACTTCATCGACATGACGGCGCACAACGCCTTCTGGCCGATCCCCAAGTGGGCCGTCGAGAAGTCCGGCAACGACTGGACCAAGCCCGCGAACATCGTCACCAACGGCCCCTACACCCTCAAGGAGTGGAAGGCCCAGGAGTACGTGTTCCTCGTGAAGAACACCAAGTACTGGGACGCGAAGAACGTGAAGCTCCGGGGCATCAAGATCCTCGCCAGCGACAACGATTCCACCAACTACAACATGTTCAAGAACGGCGAGGTCGACTGGATGCACGGGATCGCGAACAGCATGATCGACGAGATCAAGCTCCGCGCCGACTACCAGTCCTCCGCCCAGGTTGCCACCTACTATTACGAGTTCAACACGCAGAAGACGCCCACCGACAACGCCAAGGTCCGCCAGGCCCTCGCCGCATCAGTCGACAAGCAGACCCTCGTGGACAAGGTCACCAAGGGAGGGCAGATTCCCACCGACGCCATGGTTCCCCCGATGGCAGGCTACAGCCCGCAGCCCGGTGGCGGCTACAACGTCGAGAACGCCAAGAAGCTCCTCGCCGAGGCCGGCTTCCCCGATGGCAAGGGTTTCCCCCAGCTGACGATCGTGTACAACACGAACGAGGGCCACAAGGCCATCGCCGAGTACATCCAGCAGCAGTGGAAGACCAACCTCGGGATCAATGTCGTGCTCAAGAACATGGAGTTCAAGACCCTCATAGACCTCCGCTCCAAGCAGCATGACTTCACCATCGCCCGCGCCGGCTGGGTGGGTGACTACCTCGATCCGAACACCATGCTCGACCTGTGGATCACCGGCGCCGGAAACAACGACGTCCAGTACGCCAACCCCGCCTACGACAAGCTCATCAAGGATGCGGCGATGGGTTCCGGAGACGAGCGCATGGGCATGCTCCAGCAGGCCGAGGCCATGCTCCTGGGCGACCAGGCAATCATGCCTATCTACCACTATTCGAACCAGGACCTGATCGACACGAAGAAGTGGATCGGATGGAGCGCCACCCCCCTCGGGTTCCACCCCTTCAAGTACATCTCCAAGAAGTAAGCGTGGAGACGCGGCCTGCCGAAGGACCCTGAAAGGGAAGGACGGCGGGTACGGCCACTCTTGAATCGCGGCCATGGGGGACCCTGCAAAGGGCTTTCCCGTGGCCGTTTTTTTCGGAAGGATCACGATGGCCAAGTTCATCATCCGCAGATTCCTGAGCCTGATCCCGACAATGTTCGTGATCATCACCTTCAGCTTCTTCCTGATACGCTTCGCGCCAGGCGGTCCCTTCTCGGGCGAAAAGAACCTTCCCGAGCAGGTCATCCAGAACATGATGAAGAAGTACCACATGGACGAGCCGCTCTTCACCCAATACATACGGTATTTTGGTGACGTCCTGAGATGGGATTTCGGCCCCTCCTTCAAGTACAAGGAGAGCTCCGTCAACGAGCTCATCGAGCAGTGCTTCCCTGTTTCCATCATGCTCGGCAGCGCGGCCCTGGTGCTCTCTGTCTTTTTCGGCATCCTGGTGGGCATCATCTCCGCGCTCAAGCAGAACCGCTGGCAGGATTACCTGTCGATGTCCCTGGCGGTTGTAGGCATCTCGGTTCCTTTGTTTGTCATAGGACCCGTGCTGCAGCTCATCTTCGCGATGAAGCTGCACTGGCTGCCCCTGACCTGGACCTCGCGCAACACCTCGGTCACCTTCGCCCTCCTCCCTGTCATTACGCTCGCCTTCCCCTATTTTGCCTATATCGCCCGCCTTTCGCGCGCCTCGATCCTCGAGGTGCTGCGCGCCGACTATGTGCGCACAGCCCGCGCCAAGGGTCTCGCTGAAAATGTCGTCATAGCTAAACATGTCCTTAAAGGGGCCTTGCTCCCGGTCGTCTCCTACCTCGGGCCTGCCTTCGCCGGCATCATCACAGGATCCCTTGTCGTGGAGTCGACCTTCGCCATTCCCGGAATCGGGCGCATCTTTGTCCAGTCCGCCCTGAACCGCGACTACACCCTCATCATGGCGGAGGTCATCATCTTCAGCCTGATCCTTGTCCTGGTGAACTTCCTGGTCGACATCCTCTACGGCTTCCTCGATCCCCGCATCGCCTACAAATAGGAGACCCGCAATGGCAGACAACAAGCAGGCGGTCAACGAGTTCAACCAGCAGGTCAAGCCAGTCTCCCTCTGGGCCGACGCGTGGAAGCGCCTGAAGAAGAACCGCATGGCCCTCATAGGCCTGTGGATCACCGTGATCTTCGCCCTGGTGGGGCTCTTCGCGCCCATCCTTCCCCTGATCGACTACACGCACACTGAGACGGACTTCACCAACCTGCCGCCCTCCTTCAGGCCAGCGGGGGAGGTCGCCCTCTCGGAAGCGGAAAAGCGCATCGAGCTGATCGGAGGCATGGTCAAGGCCGGCCGCGCGGACCTTGTGCCCGAACTCGAGAAGTCACAGGCTTCCTACGAGAAGCTGAAGCTCGAGTACGAATCCAAGCCGGCCAGCCGGAACATCTACATCTTCGGGACCGACTACCTCGGGCGCGACATGCTCTCCCGCACCATCTATGGCGGCCGCATCTCGATGCTTGTGGGACTGATTGGTACGATAACCGCCGTCCTCATCGGCGTCGTCTACGGGGCCATCGCCGGCTACCTGGGCGGCCGCGCGGACAACCTGATGATGCGCATCGTCGACATCATGTACGGCCTGCCCTACATGCTAATCGTCATAATACTGATGGCAATGTTCAGCAAGGAAGGTTCCAGCGCAATCTTCATCCTCTTCATCGCAATTGCCCTTGTTTCCTGGCTGACCGAGGCCCGCGTCGTGCGGGGGCAGATCATAAGCCTGAAGAACTCCGAATTCGTCGAGGCCGCGCGCTCGATGGGAGCGGGCACCGCGCGGATCATATTTCGCCACCTCCTGCCCAACACCCTCGGTGTCATCATCATCTTCGCGACACTGTCGGTGCCGAGCTTCATCATGAACGAGTCCTTCCTCTCCTTCCTGGGCCTCGGCGTCTCGGCCCCCGATGCCTCCTGGGGCACCCTCGTCTCCGACTCCATCAAGGGCCTCGAACTCCATCCATGGTGCCTCCTGGTGCCGGCCATCGCGATGACGCTATTCCTGTTCGCGATGAACTTCCTGGGCGACGGCCTCCGGGACGCCCTCGATCCCCAGAGCAAGAACAGGGCATAAGGAGCACGCGCATGACCGAAGAAGTGATCCTCAGGGTCAAG
>JBMOIK010000103.1:0-11154 GCA_049317365.1 Rectinemataceae bacterium
CGGGTGGTCGCCTATGGGCCGGAGCTTTCCGCGCTAGATCTGAGGCGTCTAGTCCAGCTGGATATCGCTTGGCCTCGAACGTGCTCGTTTCAGGTCTGACTTCCGTGACCGGAATTGCAAGCGGCTTCGACAATAGTTTTTTCCTTGCTACAGACGGTACCGTGAAAGGCTTGGGAAGCAACCTCGGAGGATCGCTGGGTGACGGCACGACTACGGCTGCCAAGACCGTTCCTGTCACCGTAACGGTCAACTTCGGCGTTCTGCCCTGATCGGAGCAAATCGATAGAAACAATTATCAATACCTGGGCGGCCTGCGGGTCGCCCAGCCTGCGAAAAGGTCGCGCGGAGTCCTGGGCCAGGCAATCGCCCGCGCGACTGACCTGTGGGAGCTGCAGTCGCTGGAATCGCTTCAGCTGAACCATCTTGCCGAGAGGACCAAAGCATACCTGGACTCGGCGGACGAAGATGGGCTACTCGGGCTTCCTCCCTATTCATTGCCAAGTATCTCACTCAAGCCTTCGAGCACTTCGTCGAGGACAGATTCGCCGAAAAAGGACAGCTTCGCCCCAATCCTCTCCACCGAAAGCGTCCGGATCTGGCTGATCTTGACCCAAGATCGTTTCGGCAAGCCCGGACAATCCAGTACAAGCGTCAGAGGGAATCACGCTCGTGGCTCTTGGCTCGTCAGGGCGACCGCGATCACGGTTTTTGATTTCTGGTTGAAGACCTCCGTGCTCAGGATCAATACCGGCCGCTTGCCGGACTGATCCTGCCCGATCGTCGGATCCAGGTCTGCCCAACGGACCTCCCCTCTCAGTATTCGGGCCATGCATCCCTCTCGCTCGCAAAGCCTTCCTGGGCGAAGCGCTTCTCTTCATCTGGATCGAGTTTGGCGACGGTATTGCATACCAGGCAAGGCATCAAGAGGTTGAGAAGGTTTGATGCCTCGAGACCGACAGGGGCAGGCACTATGATGTATTGGGAAAGGGACTCGGGTCTGACCCAAGGCCGCTCTGAAGCCTTTCTTCTTGTTGGGACCGGAAACCTTGGCCCAGCCCTATTCGAAGGGATTGACCACGGGGATCCCGAAGCCCTGGAAGTCCTTGGTGTTGCGGGTTGCAAGTACCAGGCCCTGCTCCCATGCGCAGGCAGCGATCAAGGCATCGGCTTGCGTCGCTGATCGCCCAAGAGCCTCCAGAGCGGCTCCTGGACAGGCCTCGGTTGCGGGGCCTGTACCAAGGGCGCATCGCGTTCCGTGCCCGGCTGCCCGCCCGACGGGGCAGCGGTGACGGCCTTCCTCGTGATGGCCGCCGGTAACGAGGGCAGGGCAGCCTCCCCATCCTCGGCTTCACCTGGCTGAAAGAGGAAAGGCCAGGATGCCCGCGGTCGTCGCGCTTTCCTGGGCTGCGAGGATCACGCGCGAACCCCTCGGATCCCAGGCGAGGCTTGTTGGCGTTAGCCCCTTGATGGCGGCGACTTCGCGGACCTTCCCCGTGGCCAGGTCGAGCGAGAGGATGGAATGGCTTCCGCCGAGAAAGAGCAGGCTGTCCCCTCCGCCGGCTGTCGCGATGGAGGGGCTCCTCCCGTCGGCCACGAGAAGGCGGGGCGCGGAGGCTGGCGCGAGGTCGGCTACATGGAGCTGTGGCCGACCCCAGGGGAAGGCTGCGTCCTCGACGGCGCACTCGAAATAGATGCTGCGCCCGGTCGAGGCAAAGGCCAGGCGTCGCAGCTGTCCTGGGGGCGATGGTGAGATGGCCTGGGGCTGCCCTGAGATGCGTCCGGCGGCATCGAGGGGCCAGACCCTGATCGTCGAGCGGACCTTGGCGGCGTTCCAATTGCCCGTGCTCGCCGCAAGGTAGCCACCGTCCGGGGAGATGGCCAGGGTGCGGAAAGGCCCCTCCAGCATTAGCGCCCAGCGAGGGCGCGTCCCGTCGAGGTCCAGGACGTAGATGCCATCGGGGACGTCGCCGCTGGCCTTTCCCGCGAGACTCAGGTAGAGGAGGCGGGATCCCTTTCCCCTGCGCATGACAGGACTGTTTTTGTAGCCGCGGGGAGCTTCTATCCTCCTCCGCCCCGACCCGTCCGTCGGGAGGATCCAGACGATGTTGTCCTTGATGTCCTCGCCGAAGGCCGTGAAGGAGATCCAGCGCCCGTCGGCGGAGACGGAGAAATCGTCGACGACGAGTCCGCCGTCCAGCTGGGATGTCCGCGCGGGAGGGGAGATGGCGGCGGCGACGGTCGCCGCGGCGAAGCCTGAGCTGGGCTCGGGAATGGCATCGAAGGCCGTCGCCGCAAGGAGGAGGACGAGGGCGATTCCCGGCCGCGTCCGGGTCTGGCAGGCGATACGCATGCGGGCATTCTATCCTTCCGCGGTGACCGTTTCGACCGGGGCGGCGCGAAATCCTTGCTTGCCGCTGGGGATCTGCCGTGTTTATCCTTGTACCCTGCGGTTGGGGCGCCATTCCTGCGCATCCCAACATCGCAAAGGAGACAGAGACGATGGAGAACATGCTCCTGCCCTGGCTGGGCTTCAACCTTTTCGTCCTGGCAATGCTGGGCCTCGATCTCGGGGTTTTCCACCGCAAGGCCCACGAGGTGTCCATCAGGGAGGCCGCCGTCTGGAGCGTCGTCTGGATCAGCCTCGCGATGCTCTTCAACCTCCTCATCTACCTGTACTGGGACCGGATCGCGCCTGCCAGCGACCTCGCTCCCGACGAGGCCTCTCTCGCCTTCCTCACCGGTTACCTGATCGAGAAGGCCCTGAGCGTCGACAACATCTTCGTATTCGTCCTCGTCTTCGGCTTCTTCGCGGTGCCGGCCCAGTACCAGCATCGCGTCCTGTTCTGGGGCGTCCTCGGAGCCCTTGTCATGCGCGCGGCCATGATCTTTGCCGGTGTTGCGCTCATCAAGGAGTTCCACTGGGTCATCTGGATCTTCGGAGCCTTCCTTGTCTTCACAGGCGTCCGGATGGCGTTCTCGGGGGAGGCGAAGATCGAGCCTGAGAAGAACCTCCTCATCCGCGTGCTCAAGCGGCTCATGCCCGTGAGCGACGCCTACGACGGCCAGCGTTTCTTCACGGTCAAGGACGGGGCAAGGGCGGCCACCCCCCTCTTCCTCGTGCTCCTCATGGTGGAGGCCACCGACCTCGTGTTCGCCGTCGATTCCATCCCCGCGATCTTCGCCGTCACCGAGGATCCCTTCCTCGTGTACACCTCGAACGTCTTCGCGATCCTCGGCCTGCGCTCCCTCTACTTCGTGATCGGTGGCTTCGTCCACAAGTTCCACTACCTCAAGCTCGGACTTTCCGTCGTCCTGGTCTTCGTCGGCGCCAAGATGCTCCTGCCGGATCTCTCCCGGCTCATCCTCGGCCAGAGCCTCAAGATCCCCACGGCCGCCTCCCTCGGGGTGATCGCCGCGGTGATCGCGGTGGCGGTTGTCGCCTCCCTCATCCGCAACCGGAGGCTCGGCCGTTGAAAGGAGCGGGGAGCACTGCGGAGTCCCCGTCCCTGCGATTCCCCGAGGGTTTCCTCTGGGGTGCAGCCTTGGCCTCCCACCAGGTCGAGGGTGGAAATACGAATAATAATTGGTATAGATGGGAGGAGGCCGGGAGGACCGCCCACCGGTCGGGAGCCGCCTGCGGCTGCTGGTCGGCACGCTGGGCCGAAGACCTGGACCGCGCCGCCGTCGCGGGCCAGAACGCCCACCGGCTCTCGATCGATTGGAGCCGCATCCAGCCAGCCAGGGACCGCTGGGACGACGGGGCTCTCGACCGCTATCGGGACATCCTCCGCGGGCTCCGGAACCGGGGCATGGCGCTGATGGTCTCACTCCACCACTTCACCGACCCCCTGTGGCTCGGGGAGCTCGGCGGCTGGGATACCCAGGCGGTCCTGCCGCTCTTCGCGGAATACACACGGAGGGCGGTAGGCGCGCTCGGGGATCTCTGCTCGCTCTGGTGCACCATCAACGAGCCGAACATCTACGCGATCGAGGGCTATCTCCGGGGCAACTTCCCGCCCGGCAAGCGCGATATCGGGCTCTCCTTCGAGGTCCAGGCCAACCTGGCGCGGGCCCACGCCGCTGCCTACCGGATCATTCACGAGCTTCAGCCCAAGGCCCGGGTAGGCTACGCCCTGCACTTCCGCCCGCAGGAACCCGCGTCTCGCTTCAATCCCCTCGATCGGCTGGCGAGTTCCCTGCGATTCGCCTCGAAGTGATAGAAAATTATAGCCCTCCGACAACCTTGAAGCCTCGTCGAAGGCTCCCGAACCGCCCTTCGGATCCCGCTTCGACGCCAAAGCGCCGCCCGCCGATCCCGGGCAGTCCATGGCGACCGCAAAATCGCTCGGAAGCACCGCCTGTTCCGTTCTCCCAGCCCTCGGATTCTATCCACGGGCAGACTACTCCCAGTAGATCTGGCCATCAACCGCGCCGGATAAGCATGGCTGATGAACCGGTGCCGCGTATACCGACGGCGAGGCGGCGAGATTATGAACTCCACCTTCACCTAGTGCGGTGGTCCCCGCCCCGCGCCAATCTTCGATTGGCGACCCGCAAGACAGGCAATGATGCCCCTGATTTCCGCAGGATTCTGGATTCCGTCGCCCGCGCTAGCGGGCACCATAATCATTTCCTCTCGGTACACGACTGAAGGTCGTATCACCGCGATGACTGTCATCTTTCCCCCGCACTCCGGGCAGAGGAAGGGGTCCACCTCGTTGACCTTCGCGAGGAGCCGGGCCTCGCCAAGCGCTTGGCGCAGCCTTCTTTCGCGCAGTGGCCCCGACCTCGACAGCGTCGTCTGCCACCGGCATGTCTGCCTCGGCCGGTTCGCCGGCGGGGATCTGCCCACGACCATACCAGCGCTCGGGCGTCCTGGTCCTCAGGGCTGGACGATACTGCGCGAATCGCTCCACGATTCGCGGCGCCGAGCTCCGCTCGGCGAGCCCCCTGCCCCCGCGATGAGTACAAACCGTATCGCCGGACCAGATGATTCCCCTTGGGCGGTATGTGGAGAGTGACCTGGGCAATGAATCCCAACGAAGTCTAGCGCCAGTGTTAGGCTGTCAAAATGCCTGACCTCGCTCTTCCAGTGCCCCTTTTCGGCTGCCTTCCATGAGATGGTGTCTTCCCCTTGATCCCACGTGAGTTTCTCGAGGCCAACGGGTGCGCGGACGATGTACTGGGAAAGCGACTGCCGGGCGTCGTAACGCTCCGCTAGGTCTTCGGCTCATCGTAAACCCGTGTGCCCGCTTAACGCTGCGCTAGGCTTCGCTCCACGGAGAAGCCGGAATGCTGCCAGCCGAGCATCGATTCCGCCCTGCGCGCAAGCGCACCTCACAATCCTTCCTATCGGTACACACGGAGCGTAGCGACGTATTCCGCCAAGGCTGCGTCGAGAAGGCCTTGTTTCAGGGAGAGTCCAATCACACGCCGTCGCCAGAGCTCCTGGAGAGCCTCGCTGGCGCCGATCGGGATGAAAAAGAAGCGGTCGTGGCTGTCGAATCCACCCTCAAGCACTATCGTGTGCCATCGCGAAGGCGCGTACGCCTTCGCGCGGGGTGCCTGCGCGAGAGTACTCGCGGTCGCGTATTCGCCAAAGGTCCGCGGGTCCTACTGGTCGCGATGGCTCGACACCATGCCGGTGGCCAATGGCCTGCCAGCCGCCTCGGCATAGTATTAACGCTGCGCTAAACTTCGTTCAGCGGTGAGGGCGAAGATCAGCTTCCCGACCGTGGCGAAAAGCGAGCGATCGCGCCTGAAGTTGGATTGCCCCGCAGCCCAACTTTCCATTGTGCAAGGATCAATTGCTCTTATCTAGAGGAAGACTGAACCCGGCTTCGACATAAGGCCCGGTCCCAAATGGAAGAACATCCGCTTCCACTCCCGCTTCCACGAAAATCCCGACAGGACCACCCAAGTAGCGAAGGCACAAGCAGAATGAACCAACTAGGTTGGGCAGAATAGCCGCGAGACTATTCGGCGTGTAGATGACCTCGGCCGCGAGCCGGAATCCCGGCTCGATGACTAGAGTCTGCGGCACAAGGACGAGTTCGCGGCCCAAGCCCAGCTCCGCGCCCAATGAACCGGACTGCCAATTGGAGCGAAGGGTGATCCCGGTCAAGAATCTAAAACCCGAGCCGAGCGGAAAACTCAGTCTCGGATTCGCCGCGAAATTTCTCGAGACGCCATATGAGTAGGTCATGCTGGAGTACTGGATGGAAAGGTCCAATCGAGGTGCCGAAAGCTCGGAATCGGTTTCGCCTTGGATGGCGCTGGAAAGCCCGGCACTGAAATAGAGCGGAAGGGCTAAGATCTGGGGAGTTCTTAGTGAATTGGCCTGTTGGGTAAGTTGGGCTGCGGCCGCTAGATCGTATGCTAGACCGACGCATAACCCGGAATAGTTGAAAAAGAGGCCGGGAGCGCTCGAAATCCTGGCTTCTAGGGCGGCTCGTCCAGGTATCACATAGTAGCGGAAGACCAGTCCAGGATCAGGCAGCACCGACAATAGCGTGTCGGGCGGTGGAAAGTATTCGAGAGTCCTGACTCCCAGAGAAAGGCAGAGATCCCATTTTTCTGCCGCACGCCAATCAATCGCGACGGAGGCTGTCTGCACGTAATTGCCCGCGAAGCCTGATGAAAGCGGGGCGAATCCTGCCAGGCTGGAGTAATTCAAGGCGAAAGCCCCGCGAGGCTCGGCCAGAAGCTGGGTACTCAGAATAATGTTGAGAAAGAAGACGGCCTGAAAGATGACTCTGGGGAGGCAGTTGGGGCCCCTCATCAGTTTTAACAGCCGCATGTGACAATTCCTCCATAATTCTGGGAACCCAGGCGTTCGCGACTTACCCTCATTTCTAGGGGATCTTTCCACCGGCCACGACCTGCGTAACGACAGGAAGCTTGCTGATATCGAAGATGTCGTACTTGCCTTCGCTTCCATCATCGATCAATCTGGCGTACTTTCCCGAAAACGTAAATTTCGATCTCATGGGCCAGGTAGCTTTTGCCGAACGATAGATCTCGCGATATTCAGAATCGAGTATAATTAGACCATTGTCATTGACAGCCGCAAGGGCGAGATACATCCCTGTTTTCTGAATCTCAAGAATCGATTTAGGATTTCGGCTGGTATAATGATTGTCTAATAATCCCTTAGTCTTCCAGTCGTAGACAAACAGCGTAGTGTAATTCTCATCGGCACTGAAGGTAAGGCCTAGATCGAAGAATACGGGGCAGTATAATTTGTCTTCGCTCTCCGCGATGGTAGTTACATTATATGGCAGCTCCATGACATATGAACCTTCAATAGGGTCATAGAGGAAATCCTTCTTGGAATTGATGCTCTTCCTGAGGTTGTAGACTCGCCCACCTATTTCGAAAAAACCCCAATCAACGCCCCGAGCGTAACCAATCCGCTCGGTCCCGGCGTCCAGATCGTAGACACTCACCTCCTGCTCGTCGTCTTCCGCTCCCTTGAAGTTGACCGCGTAGGAGAGGTAGAGCTTCCCCTCGAAATACTTGATTTTATCGATACCCAGGTTCGAGGTTTTTATTCGAGAAACGAGGGCGCCCGTGTTCGAGTCGATGACGGCGATGTTCGCGGGAGGACCACCGTTGGGCGGTTCGGATATACAGTAGTAATTGTTTCTATCATTATCCCAATTGGAAAAATATGTGGGAAAGGTGACGCGAGAAACGAGCTTGCCCGTAAGACCGTTGAAGACGGTCAGGGAATTCTGATGGTTACAGACGATGAGATCGGGATCCTGCCAGTCCCAGGGGGACCCCGGAAGGGGATCCACCTGGGACGCGCCCATGGCGCAGGAGCTCAGGATCCACATGATCCCCAGGATGGGAATGAATGTGGAGCGCATTTCTACTCCTAGCTTATGGTGCGGTCCAAAAGACCGTGTCAGCGTCATTGGGACGTGTCTTGCTACCGGCGATGCTCAAAGTCGCGACGGATTTGATGACCCGAACATAGTTCGGGAAGGGATTGAAAACCCATTCCCAATCGGCGATCGGAAGGGTAGCGGCTTCATAGACATCCTGAGGCCAAACGTAGTCGAGGGCATTCCAATTATAGTTGTTTTCGACCCTGGCCCAGGGTTTCCATGAATCCCACACGAGTTCGGTACAGTACCAGGCGTTGTCATCGCGGGTGGTCGTGAAGCTGAAGGGCTGATTCTCATGTGAGGCGGCGCGGGCCGCGACGCTCGGTCCCGAGGAAAGATTGGTCTTGGGGCGAAGCCGCACATAGGCGAACTCGCTTTGATTTTTGCCGAGTTTCTCCGCGTAGACTCCCTGTCGGAATTTTCCTGTCGCTGGATCGATGGTGGCGTATTGCCACGAGTCGATTCCGTCAATCTCGCCGTTGGCTGACCAAAGGCAATTGCTTTGCGGGGATTTAGACTGATCAAGTCGCGACCGATCGACAAAATTACCATGCCCCCACTGACCGAACATCCCATTGTCATGATCGGGGCCCGAGACAAGGAATATCTCACCTGTCAGCAAGTTGTTGGGGTCGAGAGGTAGAAGATTGAGATAAAAATGATTGCTCCCGTAGTTCGCCGAGGTGCTTCGGGCTGAACGGGCTTTCTCCGATTCCGGTAGCGGCTCATTATAGGTCGATTTGACCTCAAGATAAGTCTCGTACAGACCGTATTTCTTGAGCTTGGCAACCGCCTGGTCGTAGTGGAGGGTTGCGAAGCTTTCCATGACATCATTCATGGCCGTGGTCAGGGCCTCGTTGGCCTTTGGCACGGGAAGGTCGACGACACCGTAGAGCGCGGTAAAGGTGGGGTCCTTATTGAGCTCGGAAAAGGGCTTGCCGATGAACTTCGCGTTGAGTTCTTCGAGCTCTTTCGCGCTGTATTTCTCCTGAACTCCCCGTGCGGCCGCCAATCCAGGCCAGTCCTTAATTACAAAGAGTCCCTTTCCGCTTGTGTCGAGTTCCACTCCTTTGGGCAGGATCAGTCCGAAATCCTCACCATTGATGCCGCGAGCCCCATGAGCCGGCTGATGCCCCGCCTGGAAGACAAAGGCCGACGCGGAACTCAGACCCAAATCTTTGAGCTCTTTTGTGGAAACAGCCCTCGAATCATAGGCTCCGGGCATCGAGCAGGCTGCCATCGACATAAGAGCTACTATCGAGCCAATGCAGAAACCGCGCAAGCTCAGAACTGAAGGATTCCCTGTCTTAGAGTTGACGTTCTTCTCATAGTTCATGCTTACCTCTCCTTATCCAAGTTTCACCAAGGTCTGGGGTGGGGGATTACCGCCCCAGCCCACTGCGACAGAAAACGAAGTTACCGGCTCATCGCCAACCGTCGCCACCTGCGTTGCCGTGCCGTAGATGCTTGCTCCCGCTGCCAGCAAGGCCGCAAAAACGGCAACTTTCAGTAATCCTGTCTTTCTCCCCTGTTCACTTGTGACTTTATGCATACCCACCCCTGCTTTGGGTTCGGGCGTACTGTGCCAAGAGGCTATTGATTCTCCTTGTAAAAATGCGCGGTGCGAGGTGAATTTCGAAATGAAACCAAGGAATGACGATGGGCGATCAGACTCGAATCAGGAAGGTCGCCCAGGATAGCCCCAGGTTGTCGAGATGTGGTCGAAGTACTGACTGGGTTTGAAGCCGGTGATGCGCTTGATCTCGTGAGCCAGGTGGGCCTGGTCAGTCATACTCAATTCGGCCGCGAGCATGGTCAAGCTTCCTTCCTTGCCAGATTCACAGATTTCAATAAAGCGCGTAAATCGAAACATGCGTAGGAGAGTTTTGGGAGCACATCCAATCTCAACATGAAAGACCTCTTCAACGCGGCGCCTCGAAACATCCATCCTTTCGAGATAGTAGCCGACGGGCATGAGCCCGCTAGAGCTTTGCATCAAATTCGTCATAGGAAGCAGCCAGGCCGTCGCAAGCCGGTGATCCTCGGCCAAACGACCGAAAAGGGCATCCATGCTTTTTGCGAAAGAGGCGAGGCTGAGGCTGGTCGGACAATGAACTCGCTCCGCGAGAGCACGAGCGAGTCGGCCATCGACCTCAGCCAAAGGAATTATTGAATCGGCCAGCTCAGCGACACCACGCGTGACAAGAGCCGTGAGACCACAAGGATTAAAGGTGATCCCGAAGAGCTCCATATCACCGGCGAACCCGACGCGATGTGTCCGCTCGATCTGGCCGACGATAAGGGGATCAGAACAATGTGCTAGTCCCGTGCCACGTTCGAATTCAAAGAGACCACGGCGTGGGACAAAGATATCGGGATACCCGTTTGGGATGCAATCATAAGTATAGCCTAGGCCGCCTTCGTCGGAATATCGAAGCAGGTAGTAGCTCTTGATAAAGGGACGTAACGCCGGATGCGGTAGCCTCGTCTCGTAGGAGAGTATCCTTCCCATCGCCGCCTCCGTCCGAAAGCCACACCCTGAAAATAGCGCTCGTGCCGACAATGATCGGGTAGAAAAGAAGACAGCCCAAATGATCGCGGTGGTCTGATTCTCCCCGCTTAAGGCCGTAGACGTCCATCGAAACCCTCATTAGTACAGCTTAATTTCTGAAAAATGGGGAAACAAGGAAAGTCGTCTCCTTTCTTGGTCCAGGAAAAGACTATTCAGGGTCGCGTTGAGAGCGCCAGTTCCGCGAGGAAGGTGAGGGCTTCCTCCCGTGGGAATCGCCACTAAATACCGCGGGCCTATGAGTATTTCAAGTACCGTTTAACCAAGGAGATCGCCGTTCCCCCTCAAGGCATTGGAGACATCGTCGCCGGCAAGCGGGCGATCACCGCCGATACGGATCTCAGGCTTTGCCGCATTTTCGGACTTGCCAAAGGCTACTAGCTCCGTGCAGATCATGCACCGCGGCCCCTATTATGCGGAACCTGCAACCTTTGTTCTCAAGGAACGCCTCATGGCCGAGGGCGGACTGGGACGCGCCTCTCACGACCATCGGGAGATCTACTTGGGCGATCCCCGTCGTACGGTGCGCGAAAAGCTGAAGACGATCATGCGCGTCGCCTTGCCTGAACTCAAAGCGGGGCACCATGTTCCCCATGCGCGCCCAGAAACTCTACGACCTCTACAAGGAATACGACTCCATCGAGGCGATCCCGGCCACTGAGCGACAGAAGATCGAGGAGCAGATCTTCC
>JBMOIK010000104.1:0-11145 GCA_049317365.1 Rectinemataceae bacterium
CTGGATCGAGGTCGGGCCATCGCTTGAGACTCTTCTTCCTTCCCTCGAAGCGATGGCGCGGGACTACCCGCTGCCCCCTGGTCAGGGCGTCGTAGAACATGAGGCCGACCTTGATGACCAGGGCCCCGCGCTCCGAGGGCCTGTCCAGGAGGTCGAGGAACTTGAAGGGGGCGTTGAGCAGGCCTGAAAAAATCTTGAACATCGGGACGATGGTCGGAAGCGGTTTTACCAGATGTGGCGCGTTGAGTATGAGCCTGTTCCGCTCGTTGACCGCCTCGCGGACCAGACGGAATTCCCCGTTCTCGAGGTAGCGGATCCCCCCATGGGCCATGTGCGAGGAGGCGGAGGAACAGCCTGAGCAGAAATCCCCCCGGTCCACAAGAAGCGCGCGGGCTCCCTGGAGGCCCAGGTCGCGAAAGGTTCCGATCCCATTGATGCCAGCTCCAATGACCAAAACGTCCACCACCGGGTCGTCCGCAAGCTTTTTGAGTGTTGTTGCTCTGTCCATATGGTGAAATATAATGTGGAATGGCAGCTTCAGTAAGGGAGCGCCGAGGCTGGAGCCAGCCACAGCTTCCCTGGCCGGGCCTTGACCCTTTCGGCGGCTTCCGATATAAGTTTTCCGTCTGCGCCGCTGTAGCTCAGTTGGTAGAGCAACGGACTGAAAATCCGTGTGTCAACAGTTCAATTCTGTTCGGCGGCACTAAAAAAGGACTGACCTCTTGGGTCAGCCTTTTTTTATGCGCTGATCACTCGCTCCGCGAAGGGGAGCGGAACACTACACCTCTTCCCATCTGGTCACGTTCCGAGCCACCTCGTCGAAAACGATGCCGGTCTGCCTAATTGGAAGGACCTGCCCGTCGGCCTTCAGCCGGCCTCGGTATTTTGCGGCGTAGTCCTTGCGCAGGATCTGGGCCAGAGGCGCCTCGCTACCGCTTTTGTCGAGGCCCGCTGCCTTGTATTTGCAACACATATTGTGCTACATTCTTTAGTACAGGAGCGAACACATGGCAAGCCTTTCTATCAGGCTCCCTGAATCCCTGCTTCAGAATGTCGATTCCGGAGCACGATCCTTGGGTGTTCCCCGAGCCGTTTATGTCAGGATGGCCCTCGAGCATCTAAAAGACGAGCTGGAAGCAAGACAGCTCCGCGATCGCATTCAAAAAGCCAGCCTGCTAGTCAGGGCGGAGAGCATGGCAGTCAACTCGGAATTCTCGGCGATTGAGACCGATCCGGATGCCTAGCTACGGGGATATCTGGTTGGCCGACCTCAATCCGAGGCAGGGCACAGAGCCTGGCAAGGTTCGGCCGGTTTTGATACTTCAGAACCAGGCCCTCCTCGACATCGATCATCCCTCCACCCTGGTCCTTCCCCTATCGACCAACCTCATCGATGAGGCTGAACCCCTGCGCGTGAGAATTCCAGCCCAAGGGCGACTCGAGAGGGACTCTGATGCCCTAATAGATCAACTGCGTGCAATTGATAACGTCCGTTTGAGGCAAGGCCCCCTGGTCACTCTGGATGCCGCCACACTGGCACGCGTCGCGATGGCCGTTCGCGAAGTACTTGGATTCTCCTAGCCTGGATTTCCACGGCCAACTATTGACCTGTGGAATCCAGGCTAAGCCTCTTCCCAGCTGGTAACATTCCGTGCCACCTCGTCGAAGACGATGCCGATCTGCCTGATCGGCAGGGCCTGCCCATCGGCCGTCAGGCGGCCGCGGTATTTTGCGGCGTAGTCCTTGCGCAGGATCTGGGCCAGAGGCGCCTCGCTACCGCTTTTGTCGAGGCCCGCGACCTTGAACTCGAAGATCCAGATGCCCTTGGGGCCGATCACGGTCAGGTCGATGCGGCCGCGGTTGGTGACATCCTCTTCCTCATCATCGTGATGAGGAAGCTGGGTGTGCCGGTCTCGAACCACCAGGGCCGCAGTTCCTGGTTTTCGCACAAAAGAAGGATATCAAAGGGGTTGTAGACGCTCTCCGGTCCCCAACTGTAGCCATTGTACCAGGCGCGGACCGTATGGGGCGGATATTTTGCGATCAAGGGGGCAAAGGATGCGTCGACATCGGCCTGGGTGCAGCCGCAGACCTCTCCATAACTGGGGTTGAGGGTCAGGTCATTGAGCTGGTTCAGGCCCGAGAAGACTCCGGCCTTGCTGAACGTGCTCACCCCGGGGAGGAAGACGAAGCGCAGGTACTGGTCGGCAGGCCTTTGAGCAAGCGGAAAAGGCGTTCGCCCGGACTGCCGGCAGTTTGGGGAATGGCAAAGTGCTCGTAGTACTCATCCAGGCGGCGGTGCAGCGATTCCACCAAGTCGCTGCCCTCCAGGAATCTCCGGTGGAAAAATCGAAACGCAGCACCGGATTTGTGCGGCTCCAGTCCCACTGCGATTCCGGCGTATCCAGGTAGAGGCCGGCAAACAGCTCACGCCGACCCGAAAAGGCCTGATCCATGGTATCGAGGAGGAGGCTCTTGCCGAAGCGGCGGGGGCGGGACAGGAAGTAGGGCTTGCCCAAGTTGACCATGCGGGCGATAAACGGTGTCTTGTCGATATAGATGTAACCATCCGTCCGAATGGTCTCGAAACTCTGGATGCCGATAGGCAATTTCATCGCTGGCTTGAGTTGACTGTATGGCCTTATGCGGCATCAGTCAACGTCATGGCTTTCGTGATCCGGAAGCCGCGACCGGGGGGACCCTACTGGTTCTCGTACTTCTCGACCTCGTCGATCACGTACTCGAGTTCGACGCCAGCCTCGTGGAACATCGCCTCGCTCTCCGCCGCCGTATGGTAGCGCCGCTCGGCGATGACGCGGCGGATGCCGCAGTTGATGATCATCATCGCGCAGGTCCTGCAGGGAGTCATGCGGCAGTAGAGCGTGGCGCCATCGATCGAAACTCCGCGCTTGGCTGCCTGGCAGATCGCGTTCTGCTCGGCATGGACGGTACGAACGCAGTGCTGGCTCGTGCTCCCATCCTCGCGGAGCATCTTCCGCATCTCGTGGCCTGCATCGTCGCAGTGCGGCAGGCCAGCGGGAGCGCCGACATAGCCCGTCGCCAGGATCTGGTGATCGCGCGCGATGACGCAGCCCGAACGCCCGCGATCGCAGGTTGCGCGCTTGGCGATGGCCCGCGCGACTTCCATGAAATACTCGTCCCAGCTGGGACGGACATAGTCTCCATCAGCCATGCAAGCCCTCCACGGCCCATGGTGGCCCTTCGGCCGACCATGGTCAAGCCGGTCAAGCCGGTCAAGCCGGTCAAGCCGGTCAAGCCGGTCAAGCCGGTCATGCCATGGCGATTGTCATCCTCGGTGTTTTGGGATTATCTTTCTGGGCCTTGATCACCACAGCGAATGGAGCGTCAACGACATGCGGACACGGAATGCCATCATCACCATCGCGGGCGCCCTCGCCAGCGTCCTCGCCCTGGCCCTCGCCTCCGCAGGGCTCGCTTCCTGCGCGAAGAGCACGCTTCCCGAGGGCCTCTGGGCTGTTGTATCGACGGGAAAGGGCGATATCACCATCAAGCTGGCCTACGACAAATCCCCCCTCACGGTCGGCAACTTCGTCGGCCTGGCGGAGGGAAAACTCGGACCCAACAAGGGCAAGCCCTTCTACGACGGCCTGGGCTTCCACCGCGTAGAGGCGGGTTTCGTCGTCCAGGGCGGCGACCCCAAGGGCACGGGCGAGGGTGATCCGGGCTACGCCTTCCCCAACGAAATCGCTCCTGACCTCAAGTTCGACACCGAGGGCGTGCTCGGCATGGCGAACGCGGGCCCGGATAGCAATGGTTGCCAGTTCTTCATAACACTGAAGGCTAGCCCCTTCCTCGACGGGAACTATCCGGTCTTCGGCAAGATCGAGAAGGGAATGGAGGTCGTAAAGAAAATAGCCGTCGGCGACAAGATGACCAA
Organism: Rectinemataceae bacterium; assembly: GCA_049317365.1. Taxonomy (GTDB): domain Bacteria; phylum Spirochaetota; class Spirochaetia; order Treponematales; family Rectinemataceae; genus CAIJMU01. Next base: position 3,920 of record JBMOIK010000104.1, read on the forward strand.
GGTCCGCATCGTGCGCAGCGGGGCCGCGGCTACGGCCTTCAAGTCCGACCAGGCGAGCTTCGACGCGCGCAAGGCCCTCGTCCTTTCGACCTCGGCGAGGAAGGCCGATGAATCGCGGGCCACCGCCATCGCCGCCATCAACGCCCGCTGGCCCGACCTCGCCCGCGAGGCCAATGGCATGTTCAGGAAGATCCTCAAGGCCGGCTCCGGAGCCAGACCCGTGGCTGGGGACAACGTATCGGTGAACTACAAGGGCATGCTCGTGGATGGCACCGTCTTCGACGAATCCGCCAAGCATGGTGGCCCCTTCAAGGTCAAGGCGGGAGCGGGCCAGGTGATCCCCGGATGGGACCAGACCCTCCTCGACATGACCCTGGGCGAGAAGCGGATCGTCGTGATCCCGCCCGAGCTCGCCTATGGGGCCCAGGGCGCCGGAGGCGTCATCCCCCCCAATGCCTTCATCGCCTTCGAGATGGAGCTCGTGGACATCACGAAGTGACGAAAATGAGAATAATTACCATGATCCCGGCTCTCGGTCGCCTCCTGGCCAGCCTCGCGCTGGCGATTGTCCTTCCCGGGGTCCTCCTGTCGGCCCAGGCCCCATCCACGCAGTCGGCCCAGGCCCCCCAGGCGAAGGACCTCCCCGATGGCCTGTACGCCCTCATCGACACGACCAAGGGCCCCATCACGCTCAGGCTCGAGTACGTGAAGGCGCCGCTCACAGTGACCAACTTCGTGGGGCTCGCCGAGGGCAGCCTCGACGCGTCCAGGGGAAAGCGCTTCTACGACAGCCTGACCTTCCACCGGGTGGTAGCTGACTTCGTGATCCAGGGAGGCGATCCCAGGGGCGACGGCTCGGGCGGTCCCGGCTACAAGTTCCCCAACGAGATCTCGAGCGAGCTGCGCCACGACGCCCCTGGCGTCCTGGCCATGGCCAACGCCGGCCCCGACACCAACGGCTCCCAGTTCTACATAACGCTGGCGGCGACGCCCTTCCTCGACGGCAAGTACAACGTGTTCGGCCGCGTGACCTCCGGGATGGACACGGTCAGGAACATCGCGATAGGCGACAAGATGAACAGTGTTACGATCATCCGGGTCGGGAATGCGGCGAAGGCCTTCGTCGCGGACCAGGCCTCCTTCGACGCGCGGCGGTCGGCCCTTGCCGCGCAAGCGAAATCGGCTGCGACGCCGGCTGTCCTCGACAAGGCCGCCGCCCTGGCCCTTGCCCGGAAGACCTGGCCCGCCCTTGCGGTCAATGCTGACGATACTTTCTCGCTGCTGCGAAAGGCGGGCTCAGGCAAGCCACCGGCCAGCGGTTCCACGGCGGTGATCGTGTACACAGCTATGTTCCTGGACGGAAAGGTCTTTGACCAGTCGGCGGTCTATGGTGGGCTCGTCGAGGTACAGGTCGGCGTCAACAAGATCATTCCCGGCATAGACCGCGCCCTCCTTTCGATGGGCAAGGGGGAAAAGCGCCTCATCGTGCTGCCTCCAACCCTTGCCTTCGGCGCCACGGGCGTCCAGGGACTTGTGCCCCCCGACTCCTGGGTCGCCTATGAGCTGGAACTATCGGAAATAAAGTAGCACTTATGAGGATCGTGGGCACGCAAGCCGCCAGGCAAGCTGCAACCCCACCACGCCTGACGGGTGCCGCCCGTCTGATGTGCGCCGCCTGCCCTGCGAAAACCGCAGCGATCGCTGCCTTCCTCGTCCTCCTCTCCGCTGCCTTCCTCGTCGCCTGTGTGCCTGCAGCCAGCATCGTGCCCGAACCCGACGTAGCTGCCCGCCCACTCGCCGACATCCAGGCTGCGATGAGGGCCCTCGCGGCGGAATATCCCGACCACGCGCGTATCGTCACGCTCGGCTACGGCGGCTCGGCCACAAGCCCCGGGGGCGATCCCTCGCTTCCGGTCCTCGCGCTCGAGATCGAGTCCCCCGCCGCAAAGGCCCGTGTGGCCTCTGGCTCCATCCCCTTGCATGTCCAATTGGTCGGGGTATTCCATGGAGACGAGCAGATCGGAGCCGAGGTCGCCCTCGATGTCGCGGCAACCATCCTTGCATCGGCCGGCACGGGAAGTGCTGCCGAGGCCCTCCTGGACAGCGCATCCTTGACAACAATCCCCGTCGCCAACCCCTTCGCCTATGGGGCTGACCTGCGGACAACCCTGGCCGGCATCGACCTCAACCGCTGCTTCCCCTGGCCCTTTGGCTGGGAAAGCGGCAGCGCCCCGGACAGGGGCTACCTCGGAGTCCCCGAGGCCCGGTCCCTCGCCGACGACGCCGTGGCCAAGCGCTACTCGATGTCGGTCCTCCTCCATTCGGGGTCGTATTGCATCGCGATCCCCTGGGACTACATCGGCACGACCGAGGGGGGATCCTCGACCTATAGCCTGGATGAATACCGCTTTCGCTACGCTCCAGCCCATCCCCTCTTCGTTGCCAACAGCGCGGCCTATGCATCCCGCATCGAGTCAGTGGCCGGCTCTGGAAGCTTTCCCGCCATTGAAGGCTATGATTGGTACTATGTCGGCGGCAGCTACGCGGACTGGCTCTACGGAGCGCTTGGTTGCCCAGGCTATACTGTGGAACTCGATCCCTTGAAGTCCTGGACCTCGAGGGTAGAGGAAGTTGGCACGGCAGTGATTCGCAGGCACCGCCAGGCGCTCCTCGAACTCCTGGCCCAGGCAGGCAAGGGCGCCCAGGGTTGGGTCCGCAATGCTGCGGGCATTGGAATCGGGGCACGTGTCGAAGCCAGGCCCATTACGGCAGGATCCCGCGCGCTTCCCGCGCCGCTGGCCTACCTCGCCTTCGGCCTCACCGACGCATCCGGCGCCTTCCGCATCGCCCTCCCCCAGGGTTCCTGGCGCCTCGTCGCGACGGCCATCGGGACGCTCGGCCTCGACTCTGCCACCACCACGGCAGGCCCGCCCTCAGGAAGCGCCGACATCGTCGTGGACGCTGCCGGGAGCAGCGCGACGGTCTCGCTCCTCCTGCCTTGAATGCACTAATTAGGATCAGCAGGACAAGCGGGCCCCGGTCCTGGCCCGATGCCCGCTTGTCCTGCCGCCACCTTGCCCCGAAGGCCCCTCCCGTGGCATCTTCCAGCCATGGACGATGCCACAAACCCAGATTCCATCGTAGCCTCCACCGAAGGCGGCGCCAGGCTGGAAACCTCCGCCACCGATCCCCGCATCGCCGCGGCCGAACTCCAGTTCCCCCTTGCCTTCGACCTCCGAATCATCTACCTCAAGGCCGAAGGGCCGGATATCGTGGAAGCCCTCGAGGCCATATACAAGGCACGCGGCGTGCACTGCGCGATGATCCAGGGCATGGAAATACCAGGTTCGAAGTACGCAAGGATGGGAAGCCGCCTGACCTTCTCGAGCCGCCAGCAGATGTACGCCACCTACGGCGACATCGGAAAGCTCAGCTATGTGAAGTCTGCGATCTAGCGGCTCGCTTCGCCTTTTCCCGCGCCGAGATCGCCAGCATCTGCAGGCGGTTCTCGACATTGGCCAGGCTCGTATCGGGGTCGTAGTCGAGCGACAGGATCGTGATCTTGGGGAACATCCGCCTGAGGGTCTTCACCAGCCCGCGCCCTGTCACGTGGTTCGGCAGGCAACCGAAGGGTTGTACTATGACGAATGACTCCACACCCTCGCGGGCACGCTCGATGATCTCCGAGGGGATCAGCCAGCCCTCCCCCGCCATGTAGGTCTTGTCCACGAAGCCGACGGCATTCTCGGCGAGGTGATGGATGCCCACGGGCATCTCCACGTTGCGCGCAGCCCTCGCCTGGTGGAGGATCCGTTCGACGACCCCGGCGTAGACCTTGTCCGTGATGCCGGCGATCAGGCCATTGAGGATGGGGTTGTCGATGAGCCCCCTCCGGGCCTCCTCCCCCACGCGGAAGGCATCGCGATGGAAGAAGTCGACGAGACGGGGCATCATCGCCTCCATTCCGTTGTCCTCGAGCCAGTCCACCAGGTTCCAGTTCGAGGTTGGGTGGTAGTTCAGGAGGATCTCACCAATTATGAAGACCCTCGGCTTCCTCGGAACCTCGGCCAGGACGACCCCGTCGAGTTCCGCGAGCGCGAAATCGAAGGCCGCCCTCGCCGGCTTCACGCCCTTCTCCAGGGCCGCCGAGATCGCGTCGAGGCCACGTCCGAAGGCATCATCCGTCGATCCCCGCTCGGCCTCGTAGGGCCTGGTGCGCAGGCGGATCTGCTCGAGCACGTCGACCATGGCCAGGCCCCAGAGCATGCGGAGCTGGAAGGTCAGGCCGATGCCAAGCCCCGGATGGAGGTCGTTGGCGTTGCTGCTGGTCGTGAATATCGGAACATTCTTGTATCCTGCATCGTCGAGGGCCTTCCTCGCGATCACCGAGTACTGGCCGGCGCGGCAATCGTCGCAGTTCTTCGCAAGGCCACAGACCGTCGTCTTCGGGTCCCGCACTCCCTTTTCCATCTCGGCGAGGAACTCCCCGACGTTGATCTGCGCGGGGAAGCAGATGTCGTTGTGCACAAAGCGCTTCCCGAGCTCGATCGCCCGCCGGCCGGCCAGCGGCAGCGGCTCGGCGACAAAGCCGTCGGCACGGATCGCCGCGGTGGCGACGCGGCAGAAGGCCTCCGAAAGGTTCGGGATCATCACCGTCTTGTAGGCCCGCTCGGGCCTGGTGAAGGTCACCTCGTAGGGCTTGGGCAACTCCCGCACGACGGGCGAGCCACCCTCCCTCTCCCTCCTCGAACGCACCGTCTCGACGAAGGACTTCACGCGGATGGCCATGGGGCCGCGTATCTCGCCCTCGTCGAGCTTTATGACCAATAGTGACTTGTCTGCCATCTCGGAGAGGATGCGCGACATCTCGTCGGTGATGATGGCGTCGTGGCCGCAGCCGAAGCTCACCATCTGCACGACCTCGAGGTTCGGGTGGCGCGCCGCGTACAGGGCCGTCGCGAACATGCGCGAATGGAAGGTGTTGACGGAATCCGCGCGCACGCTCGAAAGGTCGATCTCCTCGATGCCAGGCAGGGCCTCGTAGAGCAGCACGGGCACGCCCAGGCGCGTGAACTGGGCGGAGAGTCCGTGGTTGACCAGGGGATCGGTGTGGTAGGGCCGGCCTGCGAGGACCACGGCGAAATCCGTCGTTCCCTCGAGGGAAGACAGGACCTTGACCGATTCGGCGCGGAGGCTCGCCGCGTGGGCCGCCGTAGCCTCGTCCCCGGCCGCGATTGCCCGGCGGATCAGGCCGGCGTTGACGCCAAGCGTCGTGCGGGTCCAGGCCGCAAGCTGGCGGTCGCGGCGCGTGCGATCGTACCAATGGAACACAGGATGGTCGAAGGGAATGCCATGGCTCCGCTCGGGCTCGTTGCTCCCTTCTATGACCAGTGGATATCCCTGCACTACCGCACAGCTGTGCATCGAGGTCGCGTTCGCATTTTCCTTGGGGATCTTGATCATCATAGGCATGAAGATCCGGTCGACACCCCGCCGTGCCAGGTCCTCGACATGGCCGTGCGCGAGCTTGGCGGGAAAGCAGACGGTGTCCGAGGGCACGAAGCGGAGGCTCTCCTCGAAGAGCTTGACCGTGCTCGGCGCCGAGTAGACGACCTCGAGCCCGAGAGCCTCGAGGTAGGCGCCCCAGAAGGGTGCGGAGTTCCAGAACTCCAGGGCACGGGGCAGGCCGATCCTGATGCGCCGGAGAGAACCATCAGCATTGACTGTACTTTTCGCCGCAGGCTTGAACATGAGCTTTTCTCGGAACGCAAGAAGGTCGGCCACCGCATCGATGCGCTTCTGGGCGCTGCGGAGCCGGTCGCGCACGGCGGGGTCTCGGGGGTTGCCGGTGATCTCGCCGCGCTCGCAGCGGTTGCCCGTAACGAATTCCGAACCATCGGCGAAGCGCACGATCGAGCGCCTGCAGGAATTCTGGCAAAAGGGGCAGATGCTCGCAGGCAGCTTCTCGAAACCGAAGGCATCGAGGGCATCGAGGCCGATGAAGGTCGAAGTCGGGGTGCCGGCTGCCCGCGACTTCCTGGCGGTAAGGAGGGCCACTCCGATGGCGCCCATCTCTCCGGGATGGGGAGGCCTGAACACCTTTGCCCCCGTGAACTGCTCGAGGGCGCGGAGAACTGCGTCGTTCCTGAAGGTCCCGCCCTGCACGAGGATGAGGTCTCCGAGGACCTGGATGTTCGGTACCCTGAGGACCTTCGTGAAAATGTTCTCGACAACCGAGCGGCAGAGCCCCGCCATGATGTCCTCGGTGCTCTTGCCGTTCTTCTGCTCGGTAATGATCGAAGAGTTCATGAAGACCGTGCAGCGCGACCCCAGCTTCGAGGGGTCCTTGGAGGCGAAGGCCAGGCGGGCGATGTCGGCGACGGCTATGCCGAGGGAGCGCGAGTAGGTTTCCAGGAAGGAGCCGCAGCCAGCGGAGCAGGCCTCATTGAGGACAATGCTCGTAACTACGCCATCGACTACGGTGATGGCCTTCATGTCCTGGCCCCCGATGTCGAGGATGAAGGACACGCCGGGGGCCAGGCGCAGCGCCGCCTCGGCGTGGGCCACCGTCTCCACGGTATGGAAATCAGCGTGGAGGGCCGTGGCGAAGAGGAGCTCTCCATAGCCCGTCGTCCCCGCGCCCAGGATCCTGAGCTGGGCCTTCCGCGCCCTGAAGGCCTCGCGCAACTCGACGAGGCCGTTCTTCACAATTGCGAGGGGATCGCCCTCATTGGACGCGTAGAAGCACCAGAGCAGCTTTCCCTCGTCATCGACGAGGACGAACTTGCTCGTCGTCGAACCCGCGTCTATGCCGAGCCAGGCCTCGACTGTCCCGCCCTCGGGTATCGGCGCCGCTTCGTAGCGTTCGGCGGGATGCCTCTCGTGGAAGGCGCGGACCTCGGCCTCGTCCGCGAAGAAGAGCGGGTACTCGGCTTCCTCCCCCTCGCGGAGTCCCGCCCCCCTGTCCAGGAGGGCCGCACGCGCCGCGTCGGGATCGTAGAGCGAGGGCCGGTCATCGAACATCACCGGCAGGGAGAGGGCAGCGCCGAGGGCCATGAAGACCTCGGGACGGTCGGGGATGATGGCCTCTCCCGGGCCAAGCCCGAGGCGCTCGGTGAAGACGCGGACGAGGGCCCGGTTGAAGCAGAAGGGACCACCCATGAAGATCACGGGAGCCCTGATCTCCATGCCCTGCGCCAATCCACCAATTGTCTGCTTCGCGATGG
>JBMOIK010000105.1:0-11023 GCA_049317365.1 Rectinemataceae bacterium
CGTGGACTTCGAGGTGCGGCCCGGGGAAGTCCACGCCCTGGTCGGGGAGAACGGAGCGGGAAAATCGACCCTCATGAAGATGATCGCGGGCTCCTTTGACGACTACGAAGGCCAGATCATCGTCAAGGGCCAGGAAGTCAGGCTCCATTCCCCGCCAATAGCCAAAAGGTTCGGTATTGGGATGATCTACCAGGAGCTCAGCCTGGCCCGGCCGATCAGCATCACGGAGAACCTCCTGGCTGGACGGCTGCCCCGGAAGGGACCCTTCCTCGACAAGAAGCTCGCAAAGCGGCAGGCCAAGGCACTCCTCGAGGGCGTCGGCCTCGACCTGGATCCGGACCTGCCCATCGAGGACATAAGCCAGCACGAAGCCCAACTCGTCGAGATCGCCAAGGTCCTCGGCAACGATCCCATAATCCTCGTGATGGACGAACCGACTTCGGCCCTTTCCCGCGAAGAGGTGGAACGCCTCTTCGCCATCATCGACCAGCTCAGGAAGCGCGGCATCGCGATCGTCTACATCTCCCACCACCTGCCTGAGATCTTCAAGATCGCCGACCGGGTCACGGTCATGCGCGACGGCAAGAAGATAGCAACTAAGCCGATCGGCGAGGTCACGCGCGAGGAGATCGTGCAGATGATGGTCGGCCGCTCCGTCAAGGAATTCTACAAGCGCGATGAGCGTTCCATCGGGGACACGCGCTTCCGCGTCAAGGATCTTTCCCGTTTCGGTTTTTTCCACGATGTGAGCTTCGAAGGTCGTCGCGGTGAAATCCTTGGTATCTGTGGCCTTTCGGGAGCAGGACGGACCGAACTTGCCCGCGTGCTCGTCGGCCTCGACCGCTCGGACTGTGGATCCATCGAGATCGATGGCAAGGCCGTCCGGGGTTCGACGATGGCTGCCTACCTCGAACAGGGCATCGCCTACCTTACCGAGGATCGCAAGGTCGAGGGGCTGGCGCTTCGCCTTCCCGTGGACGACAACGTGCTTTCGGCCATTGTCGACAGGCTCTCTTCGGCCTTGGTCTTTTCCAAGGCCAAGGGAGCGCCGATGGTCAAGCGTCTCATCGCTGAACTTTCAATCTATCCTCCGGATCCCCTGCGCACCGTCAGCAACCTTTCGGGAGGGAACCAGCAGAAGGTACTACTGGCCAAATGGCTGGCTAGCGAGCCCAAGGTCCTCATCCTCGACGAGCCGACCCGCGGCGTCGACATCGGCGCCAAGATGATCATTCACAAATCCATCGAGAAGCTTGCAAAGGAAGGCTGCACCGTCATCCTCATCTCCTCGGACCTTCCTGAATTGGTTGGACTTTCCGACCGGGTCATGATCATGCGAAAGGGGCACTTCATCCGCGAGATGGATTATGGCGAATGCAGCGAGGAAAGCCTCCTCCTGGCCGCCAACGGCGACGTCGGGACGGGCAGCCCGGGGAGAGCCTCATGAACGACAGTAAAGTCACGACGACTGCAGCAGGCGGGGCGGAACCCGACTCAAGAAACCTCAAGACCGGCTCGCTCTCGAGCCTTGTCAACACGGTGGGTGTCTACGGGATCGCCCTTCTCTTCCTGGTTCTTGGTGCCATCCTGCAGGCCACTGGACTGATCGGCAACTTTCTGTCCCCGCAGAACTTGCTCAACATCGTCGATGCAGTGGCCCTCGTCGGCATCGTCGCGGTCGGCATGTCCTTTGTCACCTATTCAGGCAATTACGCGGATATGTCGGTACCCACGACGATGGGTCTGACCGGCTACATCTGCATCGAGCTTCTGCGCTTCGGTTTCATACCCGCCATAATCGGCGCCATAATGGTCAGCCTCATCATCGGCATCCTGAACGGCTGGGTGGTCGGCAAGTTCAAGGCCAACCCCATCATCTGGACCCTCGCGGTCAACTACGTCACCATGGGCATCATCCGCCTCGTGTGGGTCAACAAACAGATCTATCCCGACATGAAGGGTTCGACTCCGGATGTGGTCGCCCTCTTCGACGCCATCTATCGGCTCCGCTTCTTCAAGCTCATCGGCCTTCCCCTCGTAATTCTCATAATACTGGTGATCATCGGGCAGTTTGTGCTCGCCAAGACCTCATTCGGGGTCAAGTTGAAACTCACCGGCTCCGCACCCAAGGCGGCCAAGCTCTCGGGCATCGCCATCGAACGCGTGATCATGACCTCTTTCGTGCTGGCCGCGTTTACCGCTGCCATCGCGGGGCTGGCGGTAACCTCGCTGTCACGGGTCGGCGCCTGGTACAACGGCGCAGGCTACGACTTCAAGGCAGTCACCGCCATCGTCATCGGCGGCATGACACTCGCCGGCGGCCGCGGAACCATCCTCGGCGTCCTGGGCGGTTCGCTGATCATAGGAATACTGAACAACATCATGACGCTCATCGGGATAGGAACCTTCTCGCAGGACATGGTCCGAGGCGCGATCTTCATCCTCGTGGTCGGCATCAATGCCAAGTCGCTACGAAGCCTCGGGAGGGACGATGCGTAGGTCCGGAAAGATCAACCTTCTCGCGCAGGGCGATAAATACAGGATCTACATCCTCTTCATTGTCATATTCGTTTTCATGTCGATCTTCGCGCCGAAGTTCTTTAACGTCTTCAATTTCACGACCATCCTCAACGCCATCGCCATGAACGCGACCGTCGCCATAGGATTCACGGTAGTAATGATCTGCGGACAGCTGGATCTCTCGATCGGCACGGTCATCACCTTCGCGGGTTGCCTGACGCTGGGGCTCCAACCCTTCCTCGGTTTCCCTGGCGCCATCGTTGTGGCTGTGCTCGGAGGCGCCTTGGTCGGGCTCCTCAACGGATTCCTCGTCGCCAAAGCCAAGATCAATTCCTTTATCGTCACCCTTGGCACGATGACTATCCTGCAGGGAGCCATCTACCAGTATTCCGGCGGCAATTCCATCAGCGTCACTACCGACGAGGCCTTTGCCATTTCCGACTACCTCCAGATGAGTCTGCTTCCCCTCCTCACGCCCCGCATTCTCATCACCCTGGTCCTCGTAGTCGCTGTGGAGTTCATGCTGCGGCGTACCCGGGCAGGACGCAACTTCTACATCGTGGGCGGCAACCGCAACACGGCATGGCTTGCCGGCATCAACACCGACCGCTATCTGATCGGGGCCTTCGTGCTCTCGAGTGTCATGGCAGCCATTGGCGGCGTCGTCTCGGTGCTGGTTTCCACCGCTGCCACCCTCAAGCTCGGCGAGATTTCCCTGATGTACGTCATCTCGGCCACCATCATCGGTGGCACGGCCATGTCCGGAGGCAAGGGCGGAGTCCTTCGCAGCGTGATAGCCATCTTGAGTCTCGAGATGCTCTACACAGGTATCATCCTCTTCGGCCTCGGCAACGAGGTGAAGATTTTCTTCGCGGGACTCATCCTGGCTTATGTGGTACTCTACGAAGCATATGCGACCTACAGGCACGAAAAGAGCCTTGGCCAGCGGCCCGAACTCATGAGGGAACTTGCCGCCAGGCTTAGAATCAGGGGAAAGAAGGTTCCAGGCTCGCGGGGAGCCTAGACGCAACCAGGCGATAGGGTTCCCGCGTGGACCCCATCGCCCAGCCTTAGGTGACCGCGAGGCCGCTCAAGGTGTGTATGTTTGGTTCCATTTCCGGAGCGCCCCCTGGGGGCGGCGACCGGAGGGATATATTTGCAGAGGAGGAAGTTTGATGAAGAAACTAGCGTTCATCGTATTGGCGATCGCCCTGGCCGCGTTCGTCGCCGCCCCGCTGATCGGCCAAACGGCCGCGCAGAAGGCTAATCTGGCCGCGTCGCTCAAGGTTGATACGAGCAAGCTCTTGTCAGCGGACAACCAGCTGTTGCTCGCGCCCTCGACCGACAACCGCAAGGTGCCGAAGCGCCCCGCCGATCCCAACAAGCTCCCGGAAACCGATCCCCTCCACTGGTACGACATGGAGTGGGCGGGCTGGGACGTCAAGCCGACCAACATTCCCAAATCTCCCTTGTCGGGAGCCATCGGCAAGAAGGTGATCTTCATCGTCCACGGTGACCATCCCTGGACCACCGCCTGTATCCTTGGCGCGCAGAAAGTCGCCGACGCCTATGGGATGGATTTCAAGGCTCTGTCGCCGAACTGGGACAAGGTTGTCCAGGACCAGATGATCGACCAGGCCATCGCCGAAAAGCCCGACATGATCCTCCTCATTCCCCTTGACGCCAAGGGTGCAGTCCAGCAGGCCCGCAAGATCAACCAGGCCAAGATTCCTCTCCATCTCTTCAACATGCTTCCCGATGCCGCCGCCCTCAACTACTCCCTCGGCTGGACCGGTCCGGATGATTTCGGCCAGTTCCGCCTTCTCGCCCGCGCCTGGGCTGACGAACTCAGGAAGCGCAATCCCGGCGCCAAGAGCATCGGCGTGGCCTATGTGCAGCACGCCCCCGGCGGCTCACCCTTCTTTGCTCGCTCCTTTGGCCCCATCTCCGAACTCGCAACCTACGCCAAGGAGATCAAGACCCTCGTAGCTGCCTCGCCGACCCCAGCCACCTTCGACGCCAATACCACGATGCAGCTCGTCTCCGACTGGATCACCAAGTATGGCGACGACCTGAAGGGCATCTGCGCCTCGGACGACTCCGCCCAGGCCCTCGGCATCTTCCAGGCTCTCGAGAAGGCAGGACGCGAAGACATCGTCGTCGTAGCCGCCGGAAACTCCAAGCAGGGCATGGACCTCGTCAAGGATGGCAAGCTCTTTGGAATCACCTACCAGACCGCAGAAGGCGACGGCGCCCTCTCCGTCCAGTACGCCGCCGACTGGTTCAATGGAAAGAAGCTCGCCGTTCGCCAGAACCTCGCGCAGCACATCATCACCGCCAAGGACGTAGACGGCTTCTACCCGCCCCAGTGGTAAGAGCCTGATGGTCGGAAGCCGGCTTCTGGAATCAGTGCCGGTTTCCGATCCTGTTTCCTGAAGCCCGTCCCCAGGCGCATCGCGCTGCGGGGCGGGCTTTTTCATGCCTTGCGCGGTGTTTTTGTTTCGGAATATCATACCTTCATGAACTATGCAGTCATTACCGCTATCGGGCCCGACAGGATCGGGATCATGGACGACATCGCCGCAGAGGTCGTCAGCGCCAAGGGCAACATCGAGGAACTCAAGGCCGCCGTCCTCGGCGGTGAGTTTGCCGTGATCATGCTCGTTTCAGGCGGGTCGGATATCGTGGGCAGCCTCGAGCGCGGACTTTCGGGATCAGCCGCCGCCAAGGGTCTGGCCCTGACGATAAAAGCCACCGGGAAACCCGCGCCGGTGACGGGAATTCCCTACCTCGTGGAGACCGTTTCGCTCGATACCCCCGGCCTTGTGCACTCGATTACGGCCATACTCCGCGCCCGCGGCTTCAACGTCGAGGACCTGGAGTCGAGCACGGAGGCGGCCCCCTGGACAGGCGCACCCCTGTTCCGGATGAAGGTCCGCGTCATCGCCCCTGTGGGAGCCAAGGTTGCCGCATTGCGCGCCGACCTGGCCCGGGCCGCCGAGGAGCTGGATATCGACGTATCGATCCATCCCTTGACCGCCAACTCCTCAGAACGCTGAGCTTCTCTTAATAACTATGAGCATTTTCTGGAGCAGGGGCATTTCCAGGCTCGAGGCCTATGTTCCGGGGGAGCAGCCACAGGAAGCGGGCTGGGTCAAGCTCAACACCAACGAGAACCCCTACCCGCCCTCGCCCCTGGTCTTGGAAGCCATCAGGGCGGCAGCGGACGGGAAGCTCAGGCTCTATCCCGATCCTGAATGCGCAGCCCTCCGCCAGACGATCGCGGCCTATCACGGGCTTTCGAAGGATGAGGTCTTTGTCGGCAACGGTTCGGACGAGATCCTGGCCTTTGCCTTTGCGGCCTTCTTTGACCAGGGGGAGAGGATCCTCTACCCGGATATCACCTACAGCTTTTACCCGGTGTATTCCGGCTTCTTCGGGATCGAGGCTGCTACGGTTCCGGTGAACGCCGACTTTTCGATCCCAATTGCTCCTTTCTTGTCGGCGAACGGCGGGGTAGTCCTGCCTAACCCCAACGCGCCGACCTCCCTCGGCGTCCCGCTCGAAGGCATCCGCAGCATCGCCGACCACAACCTCGGGCGGGGGAGGGTCGTGGCGGTGGATGAGGCCTACGTCGACTTCGGCGCCGAGACCTCAGTCGGGCTCATCGCCGACCATCCGAACCTCCTCGTGATCCGTACCCTGTCGAAGTCACGCTCCCTGGCGGGCCTCCGCGTCGGCTACGCCCTCGGGCAGCGCGACCTCGTGGAGGGACTCAGTCGCGTGAAGAGCTCCATCAATTCCTATACGATCGACCGCCTGGCCCTCGCTGGGGCCAGGGCTGCCTTCGCGGACGAGGACTATTTCAGGGAGACGACAGCGAGGATCGTGGCAACCAGGACGAGGGTAGCCGGAGCGCTTGCCTTGCTGGGCTTTTCCGTTTGTGATTCGCGGGCCAACTTCCTCTTCGTGAGCCACCCCGCGGTGCCAGCGGCGACCCTCTATGGGCGGCTCCGGCAAAAGAAAGTGTTGGTACGATATTGGAACAAGAGCCGGATCTCCAACCACCTCCGGGTGAGCGTGGGGACTGACGCGGAGATGGATGTTTTCCTGGAGGCGGTGAGGGGCATCGTCGGCTAGGTTGCGCGCTGCGAGTCCGCGCGCTGCGCAGCGGTCCAAACGAGCTTTCGACCCGAGGCGCGCAGCCTGCGGACCAAACGAGCTACCAGCGCGAGGCGCAGAACCTGCTGCGCGCCGCCTCCTCCACAGGGCTTTACCCCTGCGGCGCCGCCTTCGCCCGGTACTTTTCGACTTCCCAGTTGCGGATGAAATCGATCTTGCCGGCCGTCATGTGCAGTGCTCCTCCGAAACTCTCCGAGTAGACAGCGATGGCAGTGGCGTCCTGGAAAAGCGCGAGGGCTGTCGAGGCGGCTGCCTGGGTCGAAGCGATGGCCAGGGCTCCAACGCCTGCGACGGCAAGCACGCGGGGGTCGGAGCCATTACGGCTGCGGTAGTCCTTCCAGGCGCCTTCGAGCGCATCGGGCCCAGATGCATAGAGAAACTCGTGGCCAGCATAGACAATATGATCGGGAGTAAAGGCGGAGGAGAGGGGGGTGAAGGCTTCCTTCGATGCAGCGAAGGCCAGGATGTCAGCGTCGGCATGCTGCGCAATAAAGCTTCCCGCGGGGGCGAGGGCCGCCACGCCTGAGACAGCCGCTGCGAGGCGGCCCGCATCGACGGCTACGGCCTTGCTGTCCGGGCTGCGGCCGAGCCTGCCCTGGAGCCGCGAAATCACAGACTCCGAAAGGCGGTCGATCCCTTCTGGGGTATCGGCAGCGACCAGGAGGCCGTGGTTCTGCATGAACATGATCGAGGGAATTGCAGCCTTTTTGCGGCTCCACTCCTCGAAGGCATCGCGCACGGTTTTCGCGAGAATGTAACCCGGGTCCACAAAGGGCACCCAGATCGCCTCGTCGGCAAAAAGCTCTCGGAAAATGGCCTCGCCTTCCTTGCCGCAGGTCAGCCCGTTCACCAGAGCGGGATGGGTATGGAGGACAAAGGCCTGGGGGAAAAAACCGTGCATCAGGGTTTCGACCGAGGGCCTGCGGGTCTCGCCCGAAGCACGGGCAGCCATGAGGTCGGCGAGGGCGGCCTCCTCGCGGGCAGACGCCTCGGCGGGGTAGGTCTTAGTCCAGATCGCCGCCAGGGCATCCCGCTTCATCTCGCAAAAGCCTGAGGGCTCGATGGTGGCGAGGGATGTCCCCGAAGCTTTTACCCAGAGCCGACTCGCATCCTTGAAGGAGCTGTTGCCCCCGCCAGCCAGGACCCAGGCTGGCTTGGAGCCATAGCGGCGCGAGAGGGCGGCGACAAGCTCGAGGGCGGTGCTTGCTTCGAGAACGGGGCCAGCGGCCATCTCTCAGCTCCTTTTTGAAAGAACGTCGCGGGCGTAGGTGGCTACCTGGGCAATGAACTCGCTGTCGAGGGGCGCACCGGAGCGGAGGCAGTACTCGTCCCAGACCGCGCTCCAGGGAAGGGCCTTGGCCTCTTCGAGGAGGGCCAGGCGCGCAAAACCGTCGCCGGCCTCGTCTGCGGCCAGGAGCCGGGCATGGGGTTCGAGGAAGGCCGCCAGGAGGGCCTTTCGTGCCGAGCGGTAACCCAGGGCCCAGGCTCCGACGCGGTTGATGGAAGCATCGAAATAGTCGAGGCCGAAGCGGATCCTGCCAAGCTGCCCGCTCCTGGCCAGCTCGCGGCAGAGTTCTGACAGCTCGTCGCTGAGGGTGACGACGTGGTCAGAGTCCCAGCGGACGCCCCGGCTCACATGGAGGAGGAGGCCGGGAACAAAGGGGAGGACTGCGCTGATCTTGTCGGCGACGCTCTCTGTCGGATGGAAGTGGCCCATGTCGAGGGTAAGGAAGACCCTCCTCGTGGCCGCGTAGCCGAGGTAGAATTCATTGGAACCAACTACGAAGGACTCGCTGCCGATGCCGAAGAGCTTGCCCTCGACCGAGTCCTCGATCTGCGCGGCAGGGAGCCTCTCTGCCAGGGCTGCATCGAGGGATTCAAGGAGACGGCTCCGGAAGCCCGTCCGGTCCACGGGCGAGTCCTTGGAACCGTCCGGAAGCCAGATGTTGTGGACGCAGGCGCTGCCCTGGGCCTGGCCCATTGCAGCGGCTACGCGCCGCGAACGAGCGACGTGCGCAACCCAGAAGGCGCGGATTTCAGGTGAACGGTGGGAAAGGGTATAGCCATCGGCGGCCAGGGGGTGGGAAAAGAGGGTGGAGTTGAAGTCCAGGGGCAGCTTCCGCGCCTTGGCCCAATCCATCCAGCCGGTGAAATGGGCTGGCTCAATGGCGTCGCGATCGATTTTCTTCCCCCCGAACTCGCCGTAGCTGGCGTGGAGGGAAAGACGCTTGGGTCCCGGGCTGAGGAGGGAGACCTCTTCAATGTCGTGGCGAAGTTCCGCGATGTTCCGGGCCTTGCCTGGCTGGTTCCCCGTGACCTGGATGCCACCGCCACTAAGTTCGGCTCCAGCCCGCTCGAAACCGCCGACATCGTCACCCTGCCAGCAATGGATCGATATGGGTATCGCATCGATCGCTGAAAGTGCGGCTTCGACATCGACTCCGAGTCCCTCATAGGCTGCGCGTGCTTCGTTCCAGGACGCGCGCTTCAGTGACTTTTCCATGGTCCGTCCTTCCTAGGCTCAAGCTTGTGCGGGATGGTCGGGGCAAGAGTCCCGATCCGCATCGCACCTCGCCATTCTCCAACCTGAAGCTCCATCCGTGAATGGAGTTTTCCCCACCAGACATGGAGAAATCTCTCCCTGCTTCCGCGCCTTGCCCAGAGGCTGACTCGATCCTATACTGGCTCTGATGTCCGAGAGCATACCCAAGGCCGGGCAGGCTTTTTTCCGCTACCTCACCTGGAGCGACGAGGACGAGCGCTGGGGCATGTTCTGTACCGACGCCGGCCATAGCGAAACAGCCCCCGGGACAGTGTACCCGCCCGATCGTGACGCCCATCCGGGCATCTTCCGGACCGTGGCCGAGGGGCGGATCCTCGCAGACTACCAGCTCGTCTACGTCACCAAGGGCAAGGGCGTCTTCCGGAGCGGGGAGGGTGAGTACGAGGTTCAGCCGGGTTCTGTCCTGGTCCTTTTTCCCGGCCTCCTTCACAGCTATCGCCCAGACATAGAGACTGGTTGGACGGAATACTGGGTCGGCTTCCGGGGCGAGCATGCCGACAGGCTGCAATGCGAGGGTTTTCTCACTTCTGAGCGTCCCCTCTTCCATGTCGGACTTCGAAACTCCCTTCTGGCCCATTACCTGCAGGTCATCGATCTCGTGCGCGGCCAGGAGCCCCTCTACCAGCTCAAGGCTGGTTCCCTCATCCTCGGCCTCATCGCGGAGCTACTCTCCGGCGAGAGGAAGGCTGTCCAGGCTTCTCACTCGGAGGATCTCGTCTCGCGGGCGAAATTCCTGATGGAGGCGGAGGTAGACGGCGAGGTCAATCTCAACGCCATCGCGGATTCCCTGGGAGTAAGCACCTCCCACCTCAACAAGGTGTTCAAGGCCTGGACTGCCATGACGCCGTATCGCTACTTCATCGGGATCAAGATCGGCCGAGCGAAGGAGCTCCTGGAACGGGGGCTAGCGGTAAAGGAGGTCGCCCGCCTCCTTGGTTTCAGCGACGAGTACTATTTTTCGCGCCTGTTCAAGAACAAGACGGGCAGCTCTCCCTCCCACTGGAAGCCCTTCGGCTGCGAGTGAGCCTGCCCGCGCAGCGAGTGAGCCTGCCCGCGCAGCGAGTGAGCCTGCCCGCAGGCAGTCTCATTCCAGGCGGAAGACCTCTCTGAGTGGGATGCTCACAGGCGACTTGTCCGCTTTGGTTTCCATGAGATCCGACATATAGGCCCACCAGCGTTGCACGATTTCGAGGCTCCCGAGATCCTGGGAACCGCCCTCGCCGGAAACCTTCTGTACAGCGAAGAGGATATTGGTTTCCTCATCCAGGAAAATGGAGTAGTCACAGACGCCACTGCTCGTGATCAGGGCTGCGAGTTCAGGCCAGATCTCGTCGTGGCGTTTCTTGTATTCGGCAGCCTTTCCTGCCTTGAGCTTCATCTTGAACGCTACTCTTTTCATCCGAGTGCCTCCCTGGCATGCTGCAGTGATTCCTCGAGCTGGCGCCCGAGGAGCGTGTCGGACCAGTCGCGGCCGAGCTTGGGGCCGCCGATTTCGAGGTAGGCGACTATACTGCGGAGGGGCCAATCAGCGGCGCGCCTCCGTGCAAGGGCGAAAACCGAGGGCAGGTCGACGATGCCTCGTGCACGCTCCTCCGGGCCGAAGCCGAAGGTGGAGCCAAAGTTCGCATCGGTGTTCTTGAGATGGAACTCGGCCATCCAGGGGATGCCAGCCTCGAAGAGCTCGATGTTGCCCTCGATGACCCTCTTGTTTTCGTCAGCCAGGCCGTGGGAGATGTCGCCGCAGAGGTAGACGGGCAC